>NZ_JBHXEG010000019.1:0-110670 GCF_042724935.1 Kitasatospora sp. NPDC127060 | reverse complement strand
CCACCCCCCAGGTCATGCGATCGACAGGGGGCAACAGTCATGCCGGACCCGGAGGCCAGGAGCCCCGTTTCAGGGCCACGAAGAAGGTAACGGGGTGCCGGGGCACCCCGCTCCCACCTGTCTTCCACCGGTGGCCGCGGGCTCCGGAGTTCCGGCCGGGGCCCGGCGGGCCGGCGCGGTCCGCCCCGGGAGGAGGGCGGACCGTCCATGGGCGGACCGGACCGTACGGTCGGACCGCGGTGGCGGCGCCCGAAGGCGCCGGGGTCAGGCCGACCTGGCCGCGATGAGTTCCGGTGCCGGGCCGACGGGCAGGTGCCAGCGGGCGCGGCGGTGCAGCGTCTCCAGGTCGTGCAGCAGCTCGGGCACCGGGACGGTGAGCACCGGACAGCCGGCCCGGCGGGCGCAGTACCCGGAGACCGGGCGCCGCAGCCGACGGCGCAGCGGGCCGCCGCTGCGGCCGAGGACGAGCAGGTCGTCCGGCCGGTCGGCGAGGTGGACCAGGGCGGGCCCGGTCTCGCCCCGGATCACCACGGGCTGCATCGGCACGCCGGGTCCGGCTTCGCCGAAGGCCGCTTCGAGGGCCTCGTCCAGCCGCCGCTCGGCGGCCTCCCGGGCGGCGGCGAGCAGCGGCGGGCACGGCGAACGGCGGTAGCCGTGTTCGCCGCCCGGCGGCTCCCAGGCGAGCACCGGCCAGAGCACGGCGCCGCGGTCGCGGGCCTCGGCGAGGCCGCGGTGCAGCGCCGCCAGACTCCCCAGCGACCCGCTGACCCCGACCACCACCCTGAGTGCCGTTCCGTCCTGGTGCTGCCCGCTGCCGTGCATGATCCGTCCTCGCGTGGTCCGTTCGTCCGTCGGTCTCCACCCAACCGCCGCCGGCCGGCCGCTCCGGGCCGCTTTGACGTCTTCCTGACGCCCCGGAGGACGTTCCGTACGCACTCCATACGCGGATCGCCGGAGGGCTCTCCCCTTCACCCGTCCGGCTCAACCAGCGGGCGACGACCACTCCCGGATGGGTGGATGGGAAGCGCCCGCGGGACAGCCGTGCCCGCGGGCCGTTCGACGCCGAACTTTCAAGGGAGCGCGGGCTTGTACTACAGCAGCGGCAACTACGAGGCGTTCGCCCGGCCGAGGAAGCCCGAGGGTGCGGAGCGCAAGCGGGCGTGGTTCGTCGGGGCGGGCCTGGCCTCCCTGGCCGGGGCCGCGTTCCTGGTGCGGGACGGCCAGGTGCCCGGGGACCGGGTCACCGTCCTGGAGAGGCTGAAGCTGGCCGGCGGCGCGCTGGACGGCATCAAGGAGCCGGCCAAGGGCTTCGTGGTCCGGGGCGGGCGCGAGCTGGAGGACCACATGGAGTGCCTGTGGGACCTCTTCCGCTCGGTGCCCTCGCTGGAGGTCGAGGGCGCGTCCGTGCTGGACGAGTTCTACTGGCTGAACAAGGACGACCCCAACGTCTCGCTCCGGCGCGTCACCGAGCGCCGCGGCCAGGACGCCGGTACGGACGGGCTGTTCGCGCTCGACGACACCGCGCAGAAGGACCTGGTGCGGATCTTCCTGGCGACCCGCGAGGAGTTGGAGGGCAAGCGGATCGACGAGGTCTTCTCCCGGAGCTTCCTGGACAGCAACTTCTGGCTGTACTGGCGCACCATGTTCGCCTTCGAGGAGTGGCACGGCGCGCTGGAGATGAAGCTCTACCTGCACCGGTTCGTCCACCACGTCGGCGGCCTGCCGGACCTCTCGGCGCTGAAGTTCACCAAGTACAACCAGTACGAGTCCCTGGTGCTGCCACTGACCCGCTGGCTGATGGACCAGGGCGTGCGGTTCCGCTACGAGGTCGAGGTCACCGACATCGACTTCGAGCTCTCCCCCGGGCGCAAGCTGGCCACCCGGATCCACTGGCGCGAGGCCGGGCGGGAGGGCGGGGTCGACCTCGGCGAGGACGACCTGGTGTTCACCACCATCGGCTCGCTGACCGAGAACTCCGACAACGGTGACCAGCACACCCCGGCCCGGCTGAACGAGGGCCCGGCCCCGGCCTGGGACCTGTGGCGCCGGATCGCCGCCAAGGACCCGGCCTTCGGCCGCCCCGAGGTGTTCTGCGGGAACATCGCCGCGAGCAAGTGGGAGTCCGCCACGGTCACCACGCTGGATCCGCGGATCCCCGAGTACATCCGCAAGGTCGCCCGGCGCGACCCGTTCGGCGGCGGCGTGGTCACCGGCGGCATCGTCACCGCCCGCGACTCCTCCTGGCTGCTGAGCTGGACGGTCAACCGCCAGCCGCACTTCAAGCGGCAGCCCGCCGACCAGATCGTGGTCTGGCTGTACTCGCTGTTCGTCGACCGCCCGGGCGACCACGTGCGGAAGCCGATGCAGGAGTGCACCGGCGAGGAGATCACCCGGGAATGGCTGTACCACCTGGGGGTGCCGGTCGAGGAGATCCCCGAACTGGCCGCCTCGGCCGCCCGTTGCGTGCCGGTGATGATGCCGTACGTGACGTCCTTCTTCCTGCCCCGGCACGCTGGCGACCGGCCGGACGTGGTGCCGGAGGGCGCGGTCAACTTCGCCTTCATCGGCCAGTTCGCCGAGACCACCCGGGACTGCGTCTTCACCACCGAGTACTCGGTGCGCACTGGCATGGAGGCGGTCTACCGACTGCTGGGCGTCGAGCGCGGCGTGCCCGAGGTGTTCAACTCCACCTATGACGTGCGCAAGCTGCTGGCGGCCACCACCCGGCTCCGGGACGGCGCCGAACTCGACCTGCCGGGGCCGGAGTTCCTGCGCAAGCGGTTGCTGCGCCGACTGGAGGAGACCGAGGTCGGCGAGCTGATGCGGGAGTTCGGCCTGATCGAGGACGGCCGCTCCTGAGCCGAAATCGAGCCGCTCCCGAGCGGCTCCCGGGCTGAACGCGAGCCGCGCCCGAGTCGGCCTGGAGTCGGCCTGGAGGCGGCCCTGCGCCCACCGCTCGACCGCTTGCGGGCATTCGGCCCACGCCGCCGCCCTGCGGGGGTGACCCCCGCCCGCTCCCGGGGAGGCGCAAGCTCCGAATGGTTATTCATATTGCATGACAATCACCCTTAGCACCGCACTCGGCGCCCCCCTGATGGCCATCGCCGCCCTGACCCTGACCACCGGCCCGGCCGCCGCGGCCACCGGAGACCTGGCCATCAACGGCGCCACCCAGACGGATCCCTCCGGCTGCTACGCCCTGGACGAGGCCGCCAGCATCGTCGACAACCTCACCGACCGAACAGTGGAGATCTACTCCTCCGCGGACTGCACCGGAGACGTCGTCGAAACGATCGCCGCCGGTGACGACAGCCGCGTCACCGGAGCCCAGAGCCTCAGCATCCCCTGAGCCGGCCGGGCCCCATCCAGCACCATGACCGCATGGTGCTATCGTCACTAGCACCATGTTGCTGAAGCTGGACCTTGGCGACGCCCGCCCCCTGCACGAGCAGGTGGCGGGCGCGATCCGACGGGCCGTCGCGGAGGGCGAGTGCGCCCCCGGCGACAAACTGCCGCCCGCCCGGGAGCTCTCCCGGGCCCTCGGCGTGAACACCAACACCGTCCTGCGCGGGCTCCGCGCCCTGCGCGACGAGGGGGTGCTGGAGTTCCGCCGGGGCCGCGGCATCACGGTCGCCGCCGACGCCAACACCCGGGCCGAACTGATGGACCGGGTAAGGCAGTTGGTCGCCGACGCGGCCCGGGCCGGCTACAGCAGGAATGATCTCGTGGATCTGATCAGGGGGATGTCGTGACGTTCGAAGAAGTGGCCGGAGAGCCCGTCCCAGACCGGCCGGTGCGCCGGGCCGCGCTGTGGGGGGCCGTGGTCTGGACCCTCGGCGTGACGGCCCTGCTGGTCGTCCTGCCGCTGACCGCGCGGGACCGGCTGCCGGAGCAGGTGGCGACCCACTGGAGCGGGAGCCGCCCGGACGGTTCGATGCCGCTGACGATGGCGGCGCTGTTCCCGGCCGGGGTCTGGCTGCTGGTCGCGCTCGGGCTCGCCGTCGGCCTGCGGCTCGGGCCCGACCGTACCCGCGGCGTCGCCGGACCGGTCCTGGCCGCCACCGGGGTGCTGCTGGCCGGCGCCCAGGCCTCCATCGTGCGCGCCAACCTGGACCGCACCCGCTGGCAGGACGCCGCACCGATGGGCGTCGAGGTGGTCCTGATCATCGTGGCGGCCGGCCTGGCCGGCGCCCTGGCCTGGCTGGCGACCCGACGGGCCGCCGCCGTGACCGCGCCCGTCCTCCCCGGGGCACCGGTGCTGGCCGCGAAGCCGGGCGAGCGGCTGGTCTGGCTCTCCCAGGCCGCCAACCACTGGCTGCAGGTGCTCGCCGCCGTCCTGGGGCTGGTCGCGGTGTCGGGCGCGCTGCTCGCCGCGAGCGGGCGCACGGAGTCCGCCGACTGGCTGTCGGTCGTCCTGTTCGGCGCCGGCGCCGTCACCGTCCTGCTCTGCTCCTCGGTACGGGTCCGGGTGACCGGCGACGGCCTGCACGTCGGCTTCGGCCCGTTCGGCCTGCCGACCCGGCACCTCACCCCCGCGGAGATCGCCTCCGCCCGGGTCGAGCACCTCAGTGCCCGTCAGGCCGGCGGCTGGGGCTTCCGGGTCTTCCGCAAGGGCACCGCCGTCTTCGTCCGCTCCGGCGAATGCCTGGTCGTCCGCACCACCCGCGGGACGGACCTCGTGATCAGCGTCGACGACGCCGAGCGCGGCGCGGCCCTGCTCAACGCACTCGTCGAACGGGCCGGTACGCCGAGCCGCTGAGCAGGCCCGCCCCGCGGAGGCCGCCGACCGCCGGCGCAGCGTGGTTCTCGACTCCGGCGCCACGGCGGTCCTCCGGCGGCGACACGACACTGGCGTCAACTCGACACCGCGGGAAACCACCTGATCCAGTGGTGGGGCGATCTCCTTAGCGGGTACACCAGTTGACGGCCGAGCATTGCGCGGACCAGCGAGGAGGCGTCCGTGACCGACGACCGGAGTGTCCAGGGGACCATCGATTCGGAGCAGACCGTCCAGACCGTTCAGACAGCCCAGGACGAACGGACCATCACTTTCCTCAGGTTCGGCGTCGGGGCGATCGGGGTGCTGCTGCCACCGGCACTGCCGTTGGGCAACTGGCTGGCGGCCGAGGTCACCGGCCGGGCCACCGAGGGGTACTGGCCCGCGTCGATGAGTGCCGCGTACTACTCGGGGATGCGGAACGTCTTCGTCGGGGCGCTGTGCGCGCTCGGGGTGTTCCTGATCTGCTACCGGTCCGACCGGCGGGACGACCGGTGGAGCACGGCGGCGGGGGTGTTCGCACTGGGGGTGGCGCTCTGTCCGACGACACCGTCGGATCCGAGCGGGCTGCAACGCGCGGTCGGGGTGTTCCACCTGGTGTTCGCCGGGCTGCTGTTCGTGATGCTGGCGCTGTTCTGCCTGTACTCCTTCCGCAATCCGCGCTCGGCGCAGCCGGCCCGGGTGGGCACGGCCTACCTGGCGGCGGGCGGGCTGATCGTGGTCGCGCTGCTGGCGGCGGTGGTCACCGGGCTGTCCGGGTTCGGAGCGGACTGGACGGTGCGGCCGGTGTACCTGTGCGAGTGGGTGGCGACCTGGGCGTTCGGTGCGGCCTGGATCGGCGCGGCGGTGGAGCTGGCGACCGGGCGCGGCGGGCGGGCCGGGGCCGGGCGGCTGCCGCGTCAGGCGGTGGGGTCGGAGGTGCGAGGGCCGGAGGCGTCCCAGATCTGACCGTTCGTCATCTCGTCGCACCGGCGAACCGTTACCATGCGCACGGAGGCCGGCCGCCGGGCAGAGCCGGGGGCGGCCGGTGCCGGATGCCAGCAGCTACGGGGAGCGCGCACGTGACGAACGAGGAGTACCCGTCGGTCGACCTGCGGATGGACGTGCCGCACTCCGCCCGGGTCTACGACTACCTCATCGGCGGCAAGACCAACTTCGAGGCGGACCGGGCCGCCGCGCACGCCTCGGTGCAGGCCTGGCCTGCGCTGCCGGTCTCGATGCGCACCACCCGCGACTTCATGCAGCGCTCGGTGCGCCACCTCACCGAGCGGTACGGGGTGCGGCAGTTCCTCGACATCGGCACCGGCATCCCCACCTCGCCCAATGTGCACGAGATCGCCCAGGCGATCGCCCCCGAGGCCCGGGTCGGCTACGTGGACAACGACCCGATCGTGCTGACCCACGCGCGGGCCCTGATGTCCAGCACGCCCCAGGGCCGCACCTGTTATGTGGACGCGGACTTCCGCGACCCGGAGTCGATCATCGGCGACCCCCGGCTGCGCGAGGTGCTCGACCTCTCGCAGCCGGTGGCGCTCTCGCTGATCGCCATCGTCCACTTCGTGCTGGACGACGACGACCCACAGGGCATCGTCCGCCGCCTCATGGACGCCCTGGCGCCTGGCAGCTTCCTCGCCCTCACCGTGTTCACCGGTGACACCGACCCGGTCGGGGTGGGCGGCGTCGGCCGGGAGTACAACGCCCGCGGCATCCCGCTGCAGATCCGCGACAAGACCGAGACCGAGGCCTTCTTCGACGGCTACCGGCTGCTCGACCCGGGCGTCACCCTGGTCCACCACTGGCGGCCGGACGCCGGCGCCCCGGCGATCCGCGACCGGGACATCGCGATGTACGCGGGCGTGGCCGTCAAGGACTGAGCAGCCGCACGACCACGCCGTCGCCCCCGGACCCGCAGCCTTCGAGCCGCGGGCCCGGGGGCGGCGGCGTGGTGCTCCGGGCCGGTCCGCCGGGCGAACGACGTCCCTTGACGTTGCGTCAGACCCGATCCGGCGTCGGCTGGGTTCGGCACGTACTGTCCCCGAGGAGTTGCGCCGGCTGACCGTCGTCTCGCTCGGCCTGCGGAGGCGATCGTCCCGGACCGGCCGGTACGGCCACGGTGCTCAGCCGGGGATGGAGACCAGACCCGCCTCGTAGGCCAGGATGACCAGTTGCACCCGGTCCCGGGCGTCCAGCTTGGCCAGCAGCCGGGTCATGTAGGTCTTCACGGTGGCGACGCTGAGCACCAGTTCGGCGGCGATCTCGGTGTTGGACAGGCCCCGGCCGACCAGGGTGAGGATCTCCCGCTCCCGCTCGGTGATCACCTCCAGCCGGCACGCCGCCACCGGCGCTCCGAGCGGCGGCTTCGGCTGCTGCGCCGCGAACGCCCCGATCAGCCGCCGGGTGACGCTCGGCGCGATCAGCGCCTCCCCCGCCGCGACCACCCGGACCGCCGCCAGGATGTCGTCCAGCGCCATGTCCTTGACCAGGAAGCCGGACGCCCCGGCGCGCAGCGCCGCGTACACGTGCTCGTCCTCGTCGAACGTGGTGAGCACCACCACCCTGGTCGGCCCGCCGGCCGCGGTCACCAGCCGGGTGGCCTCGATGCCGTCGGCGACCGGGGGCACCTCCCGGCCGCCGGGCTGGGGGCGCATCCGGATGTCCATCACCACGACGTCCGGCCGCAGTTCGGCGGCCAGCCGGACGGCCTCGGCGCCGTCGCCCGCCTCGCCGACCACCTCGACGTCCGCGGTCTCGGCGATCACCATCTCCAGCGCGGCCCGCACCAGCGGCTGGTCGTCGGCCAGCACCACCCGGATCACGCCGTCACCTCCGCGGGGCCGGGGATCGGCAGCCGGGCGGCGACCCGGAAGCCGCCGCCCGGGCGCGGCCCGGCCTCGAACTCGCCGTGCAGCAGGGCGACCCGCTCGCGCAGCCCGGCCAGGCCGAAGCCGCTGCCGGGCGCGCTGCCGTGGCCCCGGCCCCGGTCGGTGATCTCCACGCTCAGCTCCCCCGCCGCGCGGTTGACGGTCACCAGGCAGTCGCGGACCTGCGCGTGCCGGACCACGTTGGTCACCGACTCCTGGATGATCCGGAACGCCGAGAGGTCGATCTCCGGTGGCAGCGGCCCCGGTTCGCCCGCGCGCCGCAGCTCGACCCGCACCCCGGCCGCGGTGGTGGTCGCGGCCAGCCGGTCGAGGTCGGCCAGGCCCGCCGGGACGGTGTCCGACACCTCGCCGTCGGCCTGGCGCAGAGCGACCAACATGCGGCGCAGCGCGGCCAGGGTCTCCCGGCCGGCGGTCTCGATCTCGCCCAGCGCCTGCTTGGCCCGCTCGGGCCGGCGGTCGATCACCCGTCGGGCGGCGCCGGCCTGGAGGGCGACGATGCCGATGCTGTGGGCGACGGTGTCGTGCATCTCCCGGGCGATCCGCAACCGTTCGGCGGTGACCGCCTCGACGGCCGCCCGGCTGCTCAGCGCCTCGGCGTGCTCGCGGTTCTGTCGCACCGAGCGCCCGGCCAGCCAGGCGACCAGGGCGAGCAGCGCGGCGCCGTCGGCGGTGCCGATGTGGGTGCCGGTGAAGATGCCGACGGTGTTGCCGGGCACCAGTCCGATGTGCAGCACCAGGAAGGTCATGACCAGCGCGGAAGCGGCACGCGAACTACGGCGCCGCGCTCCGGCGGTGATCACGAAGAGCGCGACGTCCACGGCGAGAAGCGCGGCCGGGGGCACCTGGCTCTTCGCCGCCCAGCCGTCGGTCTCGGTCCAGGTGGCGATCAGCAGCACGACGACCGAGAGCACCGGCCGGCGGCGCACCTGTGCGGCACCGGCGAAGGCCACCACCGTGGTGGCCAGGGCGAACGGCAGGCCGCCGTGCGCGGCGGCGCCGTGCTGCCGCCAGCCGGTGTCGCGGAGCAGCACGGCGGGGTAGGCGACGGCCACGCACCAGGCGAGGGCGACCCAGGCCTCGGCCGGGACGCGCCGGATCAGCGGGGCTGTCGGAGTCGCGGACATGGTCCAAGATCGTAACGACCGGCCGGGCGTCCGTCATCCAACCGTGGTTGTACGACCGTGGCAGGCCCGTGGACCCTGCGGTGTCGACGCGGGTCCGATGTGGCGGCCGGGGCTCCCCCGGCATCGTGGTGGCCATGATCGAAGTCATCGAACTCACCAAGCGCTACGGCCATCGCACGGCCGTCGACCAGCTGACCTTCACCGTCCGCCCCGGGCACGTCACCGGCTTCCTCGGCCCCAACGGCGCCGGCAAGTCCACCACGCTGCGGATGATCCTGGGCCTGGATGCCCCGACCTCCGGCACCGCCACCGTGGACGGCCGGGCCTTCCCCAGCCTGCCGCGCGGCCTGCGGGAGGTCGGCGCGCTGCTCGACGCGGGTGACGTGCACGGCGGACGCACCGGCTCCGCCCACCTGCGGGCCCTGGCCCTCAGCAACGCGATCCCCCGCCGACGGGTGGACGAGGTGCTCGCCGAGGTCGGCCTCGCCGACGCCGCGGGGCGGCGGATCGGCGGCTACTCGCTGGGCATGAAGCAGCGCCTGGGCATCGCCGGCGCCCTGCTCGGCGACCCGCCCGTCCTCCTCTTCGACGAGCCGCTGAACGGGCTGGACCCGGAGGGCGTGCTCTGGGTGCGCGGACTGTTCCGCCGGCTCGCCGCCGAGGGGCGGACGGTCTTCGTCTCCAGCCACATGATGGCCGAGATGGAGCACACCGCCGACCGGCTGATCGTGATCGGCCGTGGCCGGCTGATCGCCGACGAGAGCCTCACCGACTTCGCCGCCCGGGCCGGCCGGGGCACCGTCACCGTCCGCGCCGCCGAACCCGAGCGGCTGACGGCCGTCCTGCGCGCCGAGGGCGCCACCGTCCGCCCCGGCCCGGACGGCAGCCTCGACGTCACCGGGCTGGACGCCGGCCGGATCGGCGAACTCGCCCTGGAACAGCGTCTGTTGCTCTACGCCCTGACCGAGCGCGGGGCCTCCCTGGAGGAGGCCTTCATGGAACTGACCGCCGACAGCGTCGAATACCTCGCCGGAGAGCCCCGATGAGCACCGCCACCCTTTCCCCTTCCACGCCCCTGCGCCGCCACCGCTTCAGCGACCTGCTCGCCGCCGAGTGGCTCAAGTTCTGGTCACTGCGCTCCATCCCCTGGGTGCTCGGCCTCGGCGCACTGGTCGTCATCGTCGCCAACCTCAAGTCCGCCCAGTACACCCACGACCACTACCTGCCCGGCGACGGCGACCCGGTGGCGATGAAGCAGGTCGCCCTGAACGACTCGTTCGACACCGCCGGCGCCGACATCCTGATGCTGCTGGCCGGCGGCCTCGGCGCGATCGTCATCACCGGCGAGTACGCGACCGGGCTGATCCGCACCACCCTGGCCGCCGTCCCCGACCGCCGGGCGGTGCTGCTCGCCAAGGCGGCCGTGCTGACGACGGTGATGGTCGGCTTCGGGGTGGCCGGCGTGGGCCTCTCCTTCGGCATCACCCAGGCGATCCTCGCCGACCGGGGCATCGGCCAGTCCATCACCGACCCGACCGCCCTCCGGTACGTGGCCGCGGCCGTACTGTTCGCCCCGGTCTGCGGACTGGTCGGGCTCTGCCTGGGCACCCTGCTGCGGCACAGCGCGGGCGCGGTGGTGGGCACCGTGGTGGTGCTGTTCTTCGTGCCGTCCTTCGTCACCGAGCGCTACCGCTGGAGCGCCGACCTGCTGCACGCCCTGCCGTTCCCGGCCTGGCAGCGCCTGGCCCGCACCACACTGGCGAACATGCGACCCACCGAGTACCCGGCCACCGTCGCCGGCTCCTGGACCACCTACGCGGTGTGGGCGCTCGCCTCGGTGCTCATCGCGACGGTGGCGATCCGGCGCCGCGACCACTGAGTGGGCCGGCCGCCTCCCGCCGACCGGCCCACTCGTCGGCCAGTGCCACCAGCAGGGCCGTCAGCACCAGCCCCGCCGCGACGGCGACGCCCAGTTCGAAGGCCAGCGCCCAGTCGGGGCGGGGTCCGGCCGCGTGGGCGAAGAAGACCGAGCCGACCACGGCGATGCCGACCGCCGAGCCGACCCGCTGGGCGGTCTGCAGCACGCCGCCCGCGCTGCCCGCCCGGGTGAGCGGCACGTGCTGGAGAGTGAGCGTCTGGTTCGGGGAGATCACCAGGCCGCTGCCCACCCCGGCGACCAGCAGCGGTACGAGCGTCGTCCAGCCCACCGAGGGCCCCGACCACAGCTGCACCGCCAGCGCCGAGGCCAGCAGGCCGACCAGCACCAGCAGCAGCCCGAGTAGCACCAGCCGCCGGCCCAGCCGGCTCACCAGCCGCCCGCCCACCGCGGCCGCCACCCCCGAACCCACCGCGAAGGGGGTGATCGCCAGACCAGCCGTCAGCGCCGAGTAGTGCAGGCCCGCCTGCAGGTAGAGCGTGAAGATGAAGAAGACCGCGGTGAACCCGGCGAAGTACACCAGCGACAGCAGCACCCCCGCCG
The DNA here is from genome assembly GCF_042724935.1 of Kitasatospora sp. NPDC127060. Taxonomy (NCBI): domain Bacteria; kingdom Bacillati; phylum Actinomycetota; class Actinomycetes; order Kitasatosporales; family Streptomycetaceae; genus Kitasatospora; species Kitasatospora sp. NPDC127060. The sequence continues at coordinate 99,408 of NZ_JBHXEG010000019.1, read as the reverse complement.
CGTACGGCCGCACCGCGAACAGCGCCATGCTGACCAGCGGTTCGTGCCGCCGCCCGTAGACCCGCTCCCAGGCGACGAAGGCGGCCAGCAGCACCGCCGCCAGCGGCAGCAGCAGCCAGCGGGCCGGGCCGTGCCACTGCTGCTCCTGGACGAACGGCAGCAGCAGGGCGACCGTCCCCGCACCGAGCAGCAGCACCCCGAGCGGGTCGAAGTCCCGGTGTCCGGCCCGCTCGGCGGCCGGGCGCGGCGGCGGGAGCAGCCGGTAGGCGATCGGCAGGGCGGCGAGGCCGATCGGCAGGTTGACCAGGAACACCCAGCGCCAGCCGTCCTGGGTGCCGACCAGGTGGATCAGCAGGCCGCCCAGCAACGGGCCGACGGCGGTGGACAGCCCGATGGTCGCGCCGAGCGCGCCGAAGGCCCGGCCGCGTTCGGCGCCCTGGAACAGGACCTGGATGAAGCCGGACACCTGGGGCACCAGCACCCCGCCGGCCGCGCCCTGGAACAGCCGGGCCAGCACCAGCCACTCCTGGTCCTGGGCCGCGCCGGCCAGCGCGCTGGCGGCGGTGAACAGGGCCAGCCCGGCGAGGAAGACGGCCCGCCGGCTCCGGGCGTCGCCGAGCCGCCCGGCGGGGACGAGCACCAGGCCGAAGGCCAGCGCGTAGCCGCTGAGCACCCACTGCAGGCCGCTGTCCGACATGTGCAGCCCGACCCGGACGGTGGGCAGCGCGACGTTCACGATGCTGACGTCCAGCAGGGTCATGAACCCGGCCACCAGGCAGACCGTCAGCGCCCGCCAGCGGCGCGCGTCGGCCCGCCCGCCGACGGCGGAGGCACCGGGCGGCTGCGGGCGCGGGTCCTGCGCGTCAGGGGAGGTGGGGGCGGTCATGGGGAGCCTCTTCCCGGGTCCGGGGCCCGGGGCCCGGCGGACAGGCCCGAGGACAGGCCCTAGTCCTGGCTCTGCTCCGGCTCATCCTCACCTGGGCCGCACCCCGCCGCCACCCGAGCCCGCCCGGCGGCCGGCGCACGTCCGACCGGCGTCCGGCGCACGCCCGCTCTCTCATCCGTTCTCTCGTCCGGTCGCTCCTCCGGCTCACGTCCGGTCTCACCCCCGGTCCCACGTCTGGCTCACTCGAACGGACGAACCGGATCGCGACCGGCCCGCCCGCCCCCGAGGCTGGCCGCATGACCGTCGCCACCGAGACCCCGCCCTCCGCCCCGCCGGTGCTCGACGTGCGGCAGCGGAACGTCGTCTTCGCCACCATCGTGCTCGGCATGCTGCTGGCCGCCCTCGACCAGACCATCGTCGGCACCGCGTTGCCCACCATCGTCTCGGACCTCGGCGGCGCCGCCCACATGTCCTGGGTGGTGACGTCCTACCTGCTGGCCGAGACGGTGGCCACCGTGCTGGCCGGCAAGTTCGGCGACCTGTACGGGCGCAAGCTGATCTTCCAGCTGTCGGCGATCGTCTTCGTCGGCGGTTCGTTCCTGTGCGGCCTGTCCACCAACATGACCCTGCTGATCGCCTGGCGGGCGGTGCAGGGCATCGGCGCGGGCGGGCTGATGGTGACGGCCATGGCGCTGATCGCGGACGTCATCCCGCTGCGCGAGCGCGGCAAGTACCAGGGCGCGATCGGCGCGGTGTTCGGCCTGGCCACCGTCATCGGGCCGCTGCTGGGCGGGCTGTTCACCGACCACCTGTCCTGGCGCTGGGCGTTCTACGTGAACGTCCCGATCGCCGTCGTGGTGGTGATCGCGGCTGCCCGGACCATCCCGTCGGTGCGGTCGGCGGTGCGGCCGGTGATCGACTACCTGGGCATCGCGCTGGTCTCGGTCGGCGCCAGCGCCCTGATCCTGGCGACCAGTTGGGGCGGCAACCAGTACGCCTGGGGCTCCGGGGTGATCATCGCCCTGTTCGTCGGCGGCGCGGTGGCGCTCGGGCTGTTCTGCTGGGCGGAGACCCGGGCGGCCGAACCGATGCTGCCGATGCGGCTGTTCCGCAACCCGGTGTTCGCGGTCTGCTCGGTGCTCAGCTTCATCGTCGGCTTCGCCATGCTCGGCGCGCTGACCTTCCTGCCGACCTTCCTCCAGTACGTCGACGGCGACTCCGCGACCGTCTCCGGCGTGCGGATGCTGCCGATGGTGATCGGCCTGCTGATCGCCTCGATCGCCAGCGGCAACGTGGTCAGCAAGACCGGCCAGTACCGGCTGTTCCCGATCGCCGGAACGCTGGTGATGGCCGTCGGCCTCTACCTGCTGTCGCGGCTCGAACCCGGCACCGGCACCGCGCTGGCCTCCCTCTACATGTTCGTGCTCGGCGTCGGCATCGGGCTGAGCATGCAGGTGCTGACCATCGCCGTGCAGAACACCGTCGACTACGCGGACCTCGGCACCGCCACTTCCGGGGTGACGTTCTTCCGCACCATCGGAAGCTCCTTCGGCACCGCCGTGTTCGGCACCATCTACGCCAACGGCCTCAAGACCGAACTGGCCGAGGGCGTCGCCTCCGCCGCCCGGCTCACCGGCGCCGACCCGGCCGTACTGGCCCACGCCGCCGAGAGCCCCCAGGGCCTGCACCGGCTGCCCGCCGACCAGGCCGCACCGATCATCCAGTCGTACTCGGACGCCCTGCACACCGTGTACCTGTGGACGATCCCGGTGGCCGTGGTCGGCTTCGTGGTCGCGCTGTTCCTCAAACAGGTGCAGCTGCGCGACACCACCCGGGCCGGCTCCACCGACATGGGCGAGGGCTTCGCCCAGCCGACCACCAGCGACTCCGACCCGCACCTGGAGTACGCGGTGTGCAAGATCGTGCGCGGCGTGGACCTGGACACCGTACGGACCATCGTCGGCGACGCCGACACCCGGGTCGACCTCGCCGGCGCCTGGGCCCTGATGGAGGTGGCCGGCCACACCGAGGCCGTCGGCCACGCCTCCCTCGACCTCATCGCCACCCGCAAGAAGCTGCCGCCCGAGGTCCTGGAACCGGTCTTCGACCGGATGGCCGCCGAGGGCTACCTCACCCGCGACGGCGACCGCCTCACCCCCACCGACGCCGGCACCCGCGAGGTCCGTGCCCTCGGCCGCGCCTGGTCCGACTGGCTCAACGACCGCCTCGACGCCGACGCCGGCCGCCCCCGCAGCCCCCGACTGCGCACCGCCGCCGACGCCATCGCCTGGCGCCTGCTCACCGAGGACCTCGCCAACGGCCTCCCGGCCGGCGCCCGCGCCAGGGCCGGCGCCAAGGTCTGACGCCCGGAAACGGACGCCGCCCGCCCCGACTACAGCCGGGTGGTGTCGAGGTCCAGCCCGAACGGCGCCGGGAGGCGGACCGGGGTCCCGAAGGGGTGCGGCCCGCTCTCGGCGGCGTAGCCGAGACGGGTCGGTTCGCTGTACAGCGTGCAGGTGCGGTTCTGCCGGTCGATCAGGAGGTAGAGCGGAGCACCGTACTGGCCGTAGCGGCGGCGCTTGACCACCCGGTCGGTGTCGGCGTTGGAGGGCGAGCTGACCTCGACGATCAGCAGGGTCTGATCGGGCAGCAGCGCGCCCTCGGTCTTCGCCGCGAGGTCGGCCGGCACCACCGCGAGGTCCGGGATGTACCAGTTCTCGCTGCCGGGCAGGTCGAGGTTGCCGGAGCCGGACACCAGATCGAGTTCGTCCAGCCGGGGGCCGAGCTGGCGACGGACGACCTCGGCGGCGGACTCGTGCGCCCAGGACGGCGACATGGGGGTGATGACTCCCTCGATGATCTCGGTGCGATCGCCCGCGACGTGCCGGATCGCGTACTTCAACGCCCTCTCGGGGTCGCTGACGGTGCTGTAGTCGTCAGGAACATGGGGTGCGGTACTCACAACGCGTCTCCTTCCCTCCCTCGATTCTCCCCCAGGCCGCCCGGCCGCTGGGCCGAATGACCGGTTTCGGCAGGTTCCAGCCGTTCGGGCTCGGCGCGATGACCGGGTCCGAAACAGGTACCGGGCGACGGGAGGAGAGGGCTGTCACGGCGGGGCTGGTGACGCCGCCGTACTGCCGAACGGGCTACCGGCCTGGCCGGCGCGACCGGCGTGCCCGGCCGACCGCCTCCAGGAGCAGGGTGACCGCGGCCGTCGCGAGCAGCAGCCACCCCAGGTTGCGCGCATAGGGCAGCGGCAGCGCGGTCGGGTTGGCGCCTTCGCCCGCGCGCAGGACGGCCGGCAGCCCGACCGCGATCAGTGCGGTGGCCACGATCAGGCCGCCGCGCACCGTCCAGGACAGCCGGGGCAGGGCCGCCCCGACCAGGCAGACCAGGGGGAGCCACAGCCCGTCGTGCAGCACCACTCCCCCGGCCGCCCAGATCCCGACGTCCAGCGGGTCGCGGAGGTCCGGGTCAGCCAGCATCCCGTGCCCGCCGTAGCCGATCACGCCCACCGCGACCAGCCCGGTCACCGTCCGCAGCACCCTCGCCGCGTTCATGCGATCACCTCGATCCGCGCCACCCACTTGGTCTGCAGCACGCCCGGCCGGCCCGGCGCGATCACCCGGGCCGGGAAGCCGTGGTCGGCGTCCAGGACCGCGCCGTCGACCCGCAGCGCCAGCAGGGTCAGCGGGTCGGCGGCATGGGCGGCCTCCATCTCGGTCTGCCGGTAGGGGCCGTCCGCCTCCAGGGAGGTGATCCGCAGCCGGGCGGTGGCCGGGGCTCCGGCGCGGGCCACCAGGTCGCGGATGCGCACCCCGGCCCAGTGCGCGGAGGCGCTCCAGCCTTCGACGCAGGAGATCGGCAGCACGGCTTCGTGCTGGTCCATGGCCAGCAGTTCGGCCATGGACAGCTGGTACGGCTGCGGGCCGGTGACGGTCAACCGCCAGTCGGCGGGCGGCAGTTCGATGCCCGCCGCGGCCGCGGTCCGGTTGACCGGCAGGCCCTGGGGGCCGTCGCCCGGGCGTCGCGGCGCCAGCAGGTCGATCCGGCGCAGCCACGGCACCGTCTGTCCGGCGGTGACCGCCGTCACCGCCAGGACGGACGCGGTGACGGCGGTCAGGAAGCTCCGGCGCTCCGCCGGGCCGGGCCGCCCGCGCCGCCAATGGGCGGCGATCTCGGGCGACTTGACGGCCAGGTGCAGCAGCAGCCCGCCCACCGCGATCCACGCCAGCCAGAAGTGCGTCTGCCGGAACGGGAACGGCCACACGTACCACTGCAGGGTGTTGAGCAGCCCGGTGAACAGTTCCAGCACCATCGACGCGACCAGCAGCAGGATGCCCAGCCGCTCCAGCGCGTGCCGCACACTGCGCGCGGGGGGCCATTCGAACAACCTCGGGTAGACGGTCCACAACTTGGCGCCCAGCAACGGGATCGCGGCGATGCCGCTGATCACGTGCGCCCCCTGGGTGGCCTGGTAGAGCCCCACCGGTCGGGTGGGCAGGTGGTCGCGCAGCCAGCCGGGCGGCTCCTGCAGCGCGTGGCTGTACAGCCCGGTGAGGAAGCAGAGCAGCAGCGCCGCGCCGAGCCAGCGGCCGATCACCACGGCGGTGCGGGGATCGTGGAGCCGGGAGCGGAACGCGCCTTCGCGCAGCGGTCCTTTCCGCAGCGCCTCGGGCGGCGTCGGCAGCGGCAGGTCGAAGTGCCGCCCGGAGAACGGGGAGGAAGGGGTTCGTCGCACCCTGCCATGACAGCAGCCGCCGGGCCCGGGCCGGTGGAGTCGGCCGCTTACGGAATTCGTACGGCCGGCGGGTCCGCGGCTCCGGCCGATCGCGCGGCCGAGGGCGTCGCGGAGGTACCCGGCTCGACACGGTGGCGCGCCCACCGGTCGACGCCACCGGTCAGCCGGCCAGGGGCGGGTCGAGGCGGGCGAAGCCGGCCTGGCGGCGGTAGGGGAAGTACGGGTAGGGGGCGGTGCGGGTGCTGGCGGCGTCGAGGCGGGCGACCTGGTCGGGGGTCAGGGACCAGCCGATGGCGCCGAGGTTCTGGCGGAGCTGGTCCTCGTTGCGGGCGCCGATGATGACGGAGGAGACGGTGGGGCGGCGCAGCAGCCAGTTGATCGCGATCTGCGGGACGGTGCGGCCGGTTTCGGCGGCGATCTCGTCGAGGGCGTCGACCACCCGGTGGAGCAGGTCGTCGTCGACCGGCGGGCCGTAGTCGGCGGTGTCGTGCAGCCGGCTGCCGGCCGGGAGCGGTCGGCCGCGGCGGATCCGGCCGGTGAGGCGGCCCCAGCCGAGCGGGCTCCAGACCAGGGCGCCGACGCCCTCCTGCTCGGCGAGCGGCATCAGCTCCCACTCGTAGTCGCGGCCGACCAGGGAGTAGTAGACCTGGTGGGCGGCGTAGCGGGGGCGGCCGTGCCGCTCGGCCAGGCCGAGGGACTTCATCAGCTGCCAGCCGGAGAAGTTGGAGACGCCGGTGTAGCGGATCTTGCCCGCGCGGACGAGGTCCTCCAGGGTGGCCAGCACCTCCTCGATCGGGGTGGCGGCGTCGTAGGCGTGCAGTTGGAAGAGGTCGAGGTGGTCGGTGTCGAGGCGGCGCAGCGCGTCGTCCACCGAGCGGATGAGCCGGGCGCGGGAGGTGCCGGCCTGCTGGGGGCCGTCGCCGAGCGGAAGGCCGGCCTTGGTGGAGATCAGCACCTGGTCGCGGCGGCCGCGGAGGGCCTGGCCGAGCACCTCCTCGGAGGCGCCGTCGGAGTAGACGTCGGCGGTGTCGAAGAGGGTGACGCCGGCGTCGATGGCGATGTCGAGGAGGCGGCGGGCCTCCTGGACGTCGGTGGTGCCCCAGGCGCCGAACAGCGGGCCGCGGCCGCCGAAGGTGCCGGTGCCGAGGCTCAGGGCGGGGACCTTGAGGCCGGATGCGCCGAGTCGGCGGTATTCCATACCGGTGGATTCCACGGTGGTTGACATGAAGGCACTCCTCCCGGAGCCCCTAATGGGACTCTCGTTCCGTTAGGATGAGTCGAAACTAGCAGCCTCCACCCAGCTAATGGAACAGGAATCCCGTTAATGGCCGACGAGCCCTCCACGCCCGGCACCGTCCGTCCCGGCGGCCGCACCGCCCGGGTGCGCGCCGCCGTCCTGCGGGCCGCCGAGGACGCCCTGGTCGAACACGGCTTCGGCGGCCTCGACCTCGGCGACCTCGCCCAGCGGGCCGAGGTCGGCCGCACCACCGTCTACCGCCGCTGGGGCAGCACCACCGCCCTGGTCGCCGACCTGCTCGCGGACATGGCCGAGCAGTCGCTGCCGCGCGCCCGCAGCGGCTCGCTCGCCGAGGACCTCCGGGCCAACGCCCGACTGGTCCAGCAGACCCTGGCCGACCCCCGGCAGGGCGCGCTGTTCCGCGCCGTCCTCGTCGCCGCCAACGGCGATCCGGGCACCGCCGAGGCGCTGCGGCACTTCTACCGGCGCCGGGTCGAGGAGTGGGCGCCGTGCGTCACCGAGGCCGTCGAGCGCGGCGAACTCCCCGCCGGCACAGACCCGTTCGAGGTGATCCGGGCCGTCTCGGCGCCGCTCTACTACCGGATGCTCACCACCGCCGAGCCACTCGACCGCGCCGCCGCCGACCGCGCCGCAGCGGCGGCCGAGGCCGCCGCCCGGGCGGGGGCGTACCGGCGCGCGGAGGACCGAGGGGCGAGGGGCGAGTACGCCGACGGCCTGGGGGCCAGGCCCACCGGAACCGACGAAGAGGTACGCTCCGTCACCTGATCGCCCCTCACCGGCTGCGGAGCGCGACCGGCCTTCGTAGCGTCATGGTCATGACGATTACCGCACGCGCTTCCCTGCTCGCCGCCCTGACCACCGCGACCCTGGCGCTGGGTGCCACCCCCGCCCCCGCCGCCGCGACCGTCCCCTACTACCACCAGCAGCTCAGCGACGACTGCGAGGCCGCCGCACTGCGCATGGTCCTCGCCGCGCGGGACGTGACGGCCGACGACCAGCAGATCCTGGACCGGATCGGCGTCGACCGGGCACACCCCGAGTTCGGCCACTCCGGCCCGCGGTCCGGCGACCCCTACGAGGCCTTCGTCGGCGATCCCGACGGCTCGGAGACCGGCGGCACCGGCTTCGGCGTCTACTCCCCTCCCGTCGCCGAGGCCGCCCGCTCGTACGGGCTCACCGTGCTCCAGGACGGCTCGGGCATCTCGGTCCAGCAGCTCAAGGACCAGCTCGCCGGCGGCCACCCGGCGATCGTCTGGGTGGACTACCTCTGGCGGCACCTCAAGAGCACCACCTACACGGCCTACGACGGCCGGAGCGTGCTGTACGCCGGGACAGCCGAACACACCGTCGTGGTCACGGGGTTCAGCGGCGGCAAGGTGTCGGTCAACGACCCGGCCCGCGGCCGCACCACCGTCTCCGAGCAGGACTTCGCCGACGGCTACGCCACGTACGGGCACATGGCGGTGGTCATCCGCTGACCCTTGCCCCCGGACGCCGGGCGTCGCCGCCGGGGGATCCGGGGGCAGTCGAACGCGAAGCCGTCGGCCCGGAGCCAGGACAGTAGCCCTTCCAGCGCCTCCACGCTCTGCGCCCGGTCGCCCCGCCGTCGTGCGGCGGCACGGTCGGGCCGGAGCGCAGCCGGGCCTTCGCGGTCTCGACGACCCGCTCCGCACCCGGGCGCTCGAAGTCCCGGGTGTCGACGTTCCAGCGCAGCGGGCGCATGCCGTGGGCGGCGGCGACCACCTGCCGGGCGAGGCCGGGTGTCCCGGTACCCACCTCGGTGCCCACCACCCTCGCCCGCCCGCCCGCGCGCCCCGTGAGCCGCGTGAGCCGCGTACGAGCGTTTCGCAACAGCCCCGCCCCCGCCCCACCCCCGGAGACGCGTCCCCGCAGGTCAACCCGGATACTGGCTCACATGGCACGGCTGCTCCTGATCGAGGACGACGACTCCGTACGCGAGGCACTGGCCCTGGGCCTGCGCCGCCAGGGCCACGAGGTGCGCACGGCGGCCTCCGGCGAGGCGGGGCTGGAGGCCGCCCACCGGGAGCCGCCGGAGCTGGTGGTCCTGGACCTGATGCTGCCCGGGGTCGACGGCCTGGAGGTCTGCCGGCGGCTGCGCCGGGCCGGGCCCACCCCGGTGATCATGCTGACCGCGCTCGGCGACGACATGGACACCGTGCTCGGCCTGGAGGCCGGCGCCGACGACTACGTGGTCAAGCCCGCCCAGTCCCGCGTCCTGGACGCCCGGATCCGCGCCGTCCTGCGCCGCGCGGGCGGGCCGGGCCCGGAGGCGGACCGGGAGACCCACGGCGACCTGGTGCTGGACCGCTCGGCGCTGACCGTCACCAAAGGCGGCGCCCCGCTCCCGCTGGCGCCCAGCGAACTGCGCCTGCTGCTGGAACTGGCCGCAGCCCCCGGCCGGGTCTTCAGCCGGGAGCAACTCCTGGAGTCCGTCTGGGGACTCGGCCGCCAGGACGACATCCGCCTGGTCGACGCCGGGGTGAACCGGCTGCGCGCCAGGATCGAGGACGACCCCGCCGCGCCGCGCTACATCCAGACCGTCCGCGGCTTCGGCTACCGCTTCGGACCGCTGTGACCACCCCCGACCCCGCCCACGGCCCCGACCCGACACCCGCCCACGACCCCGCCGGAACCCCCGCCGACGCGCCCCGCCGGACCGAGGGGCCCCACCCGCCCCGGCTGCTCCGGCTGCGCCGCGCCGTCGCCGGCCTGCGCCCGCGCCTGCTGGTCGCCTTCGTGGCCGTCGCCGCCCTGAGCGCCCTGGCCACCGCCGCGCTCACCTACCGGGCCGCCACCACCTCCACCCTCGACCTCACCAAGGACACCGCCCTGGACGAACTGCGCCGCCGCGTCGACGTCCTCGCCCCGGCCCTGCCCTTCCCGCCCACCCAGGGCGAACTCGACCGGTTGGCCGGCCAGTTGTCGGGCACCGGCGGCTTCCGCGACTGGCGGGTGCTGGCCTCCTACGGCACGGCCCGCTCGGAGTGGACCCAGCCCTTCGCCGTCCCGCCGGCACTCCAGCACACCGTCGGCAGCGGCCATGCCGCCTTCCAGCGCTTCACCGACGACGGCCACCCCTGGCTCGCCGTCGGCGTCCCCGTCAGCTACGCGAAGGGCGCCGCCTCCGCCGGGCCGTCCGGGCTCGGCGTCTACGCCGCCCTCCCCCTCGACCGCGAACAGGGCACCGCCGACTCCCTGCTCGCCGGCGCCGCCGGGGCCGGGGCGTTCGCCGCGGTGCTGGCCGCCGGGCTCGCCCTGCTGGCCGCCCGCCAGGTCCTGCGACCGGTCCGGGCCCTCGGCGACGCCGCCCGGGCCCTCGCCCAGGGCCGACTGGACACCCGGCTGACCGTCACCGGGCACGACGAACTCGCCCAGCTCTCCAAGACCTTCAACCACACCGCCCGCACCCTCCAGGGCACCATCGAGGAGCTGCGCGCCATCGAGTCCCAGGGCCGGCGCTTCGCCGCCGACGTCTCCCACGAACTGCGCACCCCGCTGGCCGCGATGCTCGCCGTCACCGACATCCTCGACGAGGACGCCGAGCAGCTGCCCGCCGACACCGGCACCGCCCTGCGCATGATCAGCAGCGAGACGGTACGGCTGACCCGCCTGGTCAACGACCTGATCGAGATCTCCCGCCTGGACGCCGGAGCCGCCCCGCTGCGGACCGAGGCCGTCGACGCCGCCACCGCCGTGCGCGAGACGCTCGACCTGCGCGGCTGGAGCAAGCGGGTCGACCTCGACCTGCCCGCCGCCATGCCCGTCCGCCTGGACCCGCGCCGCTTCGACGTCATCGTCGCCAACCTGGCCGGCAACGCCCTGCGGCACGGCCGCCCGCCGGTGCGGCTGGCCCTGCGCGGCTCGGCGGACGAACTGGTGCTCACCGTCACCGACCACGGCGCGGGCATCCCGCCGGCCGAACTCCCGCACCTTTTCGACCGGTTCTACAAGGCCGACAAGTCCCGGGCGCGGTCCGAGGGCAGCGGACTGGGGCTGGCCATCGCCCAGGAGAACGCCCGGCTGCACGGCGGCCTCGTCCAGGCCGCCAACTCCCCCGACGGCGGTGCGGTGTTCACCCTCGTCCTGCCCCGCGGGCTCGACCCGGAGGAGGAGCTGTGACCGTCCGCCGCCTCGCCCGGCCGGCCGCCCTGGCCGCCGCCCTGCTGCTCGCCTGCGGCTGCTCGATCTCCACCACCGGCGCCGTCCGCAGCGGACAGCCGGCCACCGGCGTGCAGCCCGGCACCCGGCTGTACTTCCTCGACCCGCACGGCATCCGCCCCGCGATCCGCCGGACCGCGCAGCGCGAGGACCTCCAGCAGACCCTGGACACCCTGCTGGGCGGGCCCGACAAGGCCGAGTACCACCAGGGCCTGTACAGCGACCTCCCGGCGAACGGCAGGGTCCAGGCCACCGCGACTCCCGGGGTGGTCACCCTGCGGCTCTCCTGGCCGGCCGCCTCGCTGTCCGCCCCCGCCATCCAGCAGCTCGTCTGCACCACCGAGGACGCGCCCACCGCCGGGCCGGTGCCGAAGGTCGCCATCGTCAGCAGCGACGCCCCCTCGGCCATCCAGCAGCAGTGCGACCTGCACCGCACCGGCTGACCGCGGAGGCGTCGACGACCTGACGGTTTAGAAGAACGAGTCGTCGTCCTCGTAGTAGTTGTTGACCACCACCTGCGGCTCGTCGTCACTCAGCGCCTCGTTGAGCAGCATGCCGCCGACCAGGCCGGCCGCGCCGGCGCCGATCATCGCGCCGGTGCCGAACCGCCGACCGCCCTGCTCCTGCTGCTGGGCGGGCACCTGCGCCTGGACCGGCTGCGGGTAGCCCTGCTGCGGGGTGTAGAACGGCGGGACGGTGGTCTGCACCCGCTGGGCGCAGGCGGCGCAGGTCTCGACCTGGCGCGGCACGCCCCACTGCGGCTGCCACAGCACCACGGCCGAGCCGACACCGTGGGTGGGGTCGAAGAAACACGTCACGGGTGAACTCCCTGTTGCTGGCTGGGTCTTCGGAACAGCGGGGACGGCGGGGACGGCCGGAGCCACGGCGGGCGCGGCGGGCACCGGAACCGGCGCCGCGGGCGTCGGCGCGGGCTGAAGGACGTCGACGCCGAAGTCGGTGGCGATGCCCGCGAGCCCCGCGGCGTAGCCCTGCCCGACGGCCCGGAACTTCCAGTCCGCGCCGTTGCGGTAGAGCTCGCCGAACACCATGGCCGTCTCGCTGCCCGCCTCCGGCGTCACGTCGTAGCGGGCCACCTCGCCGCCGCCGTCCGTGTCGACGAGCCGGACGTACGCGCCGCGCACCTGCCCGAAGGACTGCCGGCGCTGCGCCGCGTCGTAGATCGCCACCGGGAAGACGACCTTCCGCACCTCGGGCGCCACGTCCGCGAGCCGGACCTCGATCCGCTCCCGGTCCTCGCCCGCGCCGCCCGCGCCGAGGTGGCGGACCGCGCCGTCCGGGCTCTGCAGGTTGTTGAAGAAGACGAAGTGCCGGTCCGAGAGGACCTTTCCGTTCTCCCCGCAGAGCAGCGCGCTGGCGTCCAGGTCGTACTCGGCTCCGACCGTCCAGCCGAGGCACACCCGCACGGACCGTACACCGGGCGCCTGCCGGTTCAGGGAGACGTTGCCGCCCTTCGTCAGGGCCACGCTCATGGGGTTCCTCCACGTCCGATTCCTGCTGTCCGACCACGACAACGCTGTAGAGGTCACTCCGGTTCCCGCCCGTCCGAGCCGGACCGGGCGGGATTCCGGCAGGCCACGCGCCTGCCGGGCGGGCGCCCTGGCGGGGCGTCGGCCCGCCGCCTATCGTCGATGTCCATGACAAATGCCCACCGCACCACCGGCCGCACCACCGGCCGCACCGCCCGCCGCACCGCCGCGCTGGCCACCGCCCTCGCCGGCACCCTCGCGGCCCTCCTCGCCCCCGCCGCCGCCCAGGCCGCACCGGCCGACTGCCGGACCGTCACCACCGCGCCCCTGGACGCCGAACAGGCCCGGCTCCAGGACCCCCGCACCGCCGCCTTCACCGAACGCTCCGGCCTCGCCGACCTGCTGCACGGCTTCCCCGCCGCCCTCTGCTCCGCCCGCACCGCCCACCGCGCCGAACGGGTGGTCGACGCCTGGGGCCGCAAGCTCTGGCAGGCCGGCCTCGACCGCGCCCAGGGCCGGCGCCCCAACGGCGAACTGCCCGCCCTGGACGACCGCCCGCTGTACTGGGCCCGGCTCGCCATGACCGTCCGGATCGCGCAGTGGCAGCCCCGGTTCGACGTCGACCACGCCGCACTCCGGGCCCGCTTCGAGGACGCCTCGCGCGGCCTGGACGACGGCTTCTCCGCCGGATCCGGCTCCGGGCCCGGGAGCGACGTCCGGCGGATCTTCGTCAGCGGCTTCGACCCGTACGGCCTGGACACCGAACCACGCCGCGCCAACCCGGCCGGCGCGGCCGTGCTGCAGCTCCACGGCCGGCGGATCACCCTCGCCGACGGCACTACCGCCGAGGTGCGGGCCGTCGTCCTGCCGGTGCGCTACGGCGACTTCGACCACGGGATCGTGGAACGCGCCTTCGGCCCCCACCTGCGGCCGGACGGCCCGCAGTCCGCCGACCTGATCACCAGCATCAGCCAGGGCTACCCCGGCACGTTCACCCTGGAGGCCTGGGCCGGACGCGCCCGCTCCGCCGACCCGGCAACCGACAACGTCGGCGCGCTCTCCGGCGGCACCACCGCCCACCCGGTCGACGCCCCCGGCCTCGCCGACGGACCCCAGTTCATCCGCACCACCCTGCCCACCGACGCCATGACGGCCGTCCAGCAGCCCTACCCCGTCCTGCTCAACACCCCCGTCACCGAGATCCCGGCGGGCGCCACCGCCCCCGTCCAGCGCCCCGACGGCCCCACCCCCGGCTCCCGCGCCGTCGCCGGCGGCGGCGGGGGCTACCTCTCCAACGAAGTCGCCTACCGCTCCAACCGGCTGCGCCTCGACCTCGACCCCGACCTCCCCGGCGGGCACCTCCACACCCCCGTGCTCACCGGCCTCCCGGCCCAGCAGGACCGGCTCACCGCACCGGAGTTCGAGCACAACGAGGCCGCCATCGCCGACGAGGTCGGCGCCATCCTGCGCGGCGCCCGGCTCTGAGCGGGCGGCCCTTGTCCGGCACCGCTCCCCGGCCCCGCGCCCGCCCGACCCGGCCCCGCGCCCGCCCGACCCGGCCCCGCGCAGTCGGGCAGGCCCGGGTCGGGCCGGACGCGCCTACGCCGGGCGGGCGAACCGGGTGCCCGCCGCCCGGGCGCGGGAGCCGGTGATCTCCGCGTAGGCGGCGTCCCGGCCGGCCCAGTGCGAGCCCTCGACCGCCTTGCCGCGTTCCAGGGCCTTGTAGACCTGGAAGAAGTGGGTGATCTCCAGCAGGTCGAACTCGGGCAGGTCGCCGATGTCGCGGAGGTCGGCGTAGCGCGGGTCACGGGCCGGGACGCAGAGGATCTTCTGGTCCGGGCCGCGTTCGTCGCGCATCACCCACATGCCGACCGCCCGGCAGGTGAGCACGCAGCCGGGGACGGCCGGTTCGCGGCCGAGGGCCAGGGCGTCCAGCGGTTCGCCGTCTCCGCTGAGGGTGCCCTCGACGTAGCCGTAGTCGGTGGGGTAGCGGGTGGCGGTGAAGAGCGTGCGGTCGAGGCGGATCCGGCCCGCCGCGAAGTCCATCACGTACTTGTTGCGCGACCCCTGGGGGGTCTCGATCATCACCTCGAACTCGGCGGGCTCCACCGCGGCCTCCTCCTCGGCTCCTCGGGCCGGTCTTCAAACCCGCTGCTGCCAGGCTGCGGCCTTGAGGGTGTTCGAGCCGGCCATGCCGCCCATCTTGCCCGATCCGCCCCCGGCGGCGGCACGCACCACCCTGACGACGCGGTGATCAGCGGATCGGTCAGCCGATCCCGGGGCGGGGCGATGCGGCCGACCAGGCCGTCCAGGACCGAACCGACCCGGCCCGAGCGTGAGGTGCTCGAACGCCTGGCAGACGCACCGCACCGCACCGCACCGCACCGTTCCGGCAGGTGCCGGGGCCGGTTTCGCCTCCCCCGACGAACCGGCCGCGGCCATCGACACCTTCGTCCCGGCCTGCGACGAACACGACGCCGAGTCCTACCACTCGACCTACGACGGCAGCCCGCTCGAAGCCGCGTGAACCTGCGACGGATCAACGCTAGGACTGGAAGAGCACTTCCGGATTGTTCGGCGAGGGACCGTCCAGCAGCGGACTGCCGATCCCCTTCAGCGTCTGGTCGAAGAACGCTGTCACGTACTCGCGGGTGATCTCCACCCCGCGTTCCGGGGAGAGGGGCGGCGTCGGGAACCCGGCCTGCTCGTGAAGCAGGTCCAGGTCGCTGAAGCTGAAGTGGTCGGCGCCGGCGACCGTCAACCACTTCTTGTAGCCGCCGAGGGCGGCCCAGGCCTGCCCCCACGTGGTGTCGTCGCCACCGACCGGGTGGTTCTCGGCCGTACCCAGCATGAGGAACGGCCGGTCGATCTGGCCGGGCATCGGGGCCGGCTTGAAGCCGCCGTCCATGTTCACTCCGGCCCGTACCCGCGGGTCGGCGATCATCGTGTCGGCGGCCGACGCTCCGCCGAGGGAGTGTCCGGCCATGCCGATCTCGTGCTTGTCGATGAGGTGTGCCAGGCGCCACGCGGTATTGCCGTGCGTCAACCGGTCGATCACGAAGGACACGTCCAGCGCGCGGCTGGCGGGGATGGAGTCGATCCGCGCCTTGTCACCGCAGATCGCGCACGGCGTCGTCCGGCCGTTCGCCAGCGTCTCGCCGCTGTCCTCGTAGGTGTCGCCGACGAGCGCGACGACGTAGCCGTGACTGGCCAGGTCGGTCGCGAGCGAGGTGAGCGTCATGCGCGGGTCCTCGTACGCGGGTGAGAGGACCACCAGCGGATACTTGCCGCGCTGCGGCCGCGCGCCGTCGAAGGCGTGCGTGGTGACGCCGGCAAGGGTCTGGGGGGTGACGCCGGAGCTCGCCGGCAGGTTCTGCCGCTGGACGATTCCGGCTGCCTCGCCGAGGGTCATGTAAGGGGCCGGAGTCCCGGTCCCGGGGACGGCCGGGTAGACCATCGTGACGGCCAGTTGGCGGGGGCCGGACGACGGCACCCACGGGTCGGGACGGCTCGCGTCGGTCAGGTGGATGACGTCCTCGCCGGCGGCGTAGGGGCCGGTCGGCGCGGGGAGCGCGCCTTGGAAGGTCCGCGCGGTGGCCGTGGCCGTGGCGGGTGCGGTCCCGAACGCGTGCGCGGCCACCGGTGTGGCCGACGGTGTGGTCGTGGCGGCGAACCCGGTGCCGGTTCCGGCGACGAGGGCGGCGAGCGCCAGCGCCGCGACAGCGCCGATACGACGACTGCGTTTCACGGAATCGACGGAGCCGCTGCTGTGGGCGTCGCCCCGGTGGCCGGTGCTCGACGGCACCGCGAGGTCCACCGCGCCGTCGCCGGTCGTCATGGTGCACCGTCGGGCGGTGCGGCTTGAGGTGTTGATCGTTCCACTCCTCGTTCTCGGGAAGGCCGGTGACCTTCACCGGTGATTGGCGGTGGCGCTGCGGGGCGGCGCACCTGCGCGGCCCGCACCGACCATCTGCCGTCCAGCCAACCGCAGTTCGGCCGGGCCGGACACATGGCCAGCCCACCGGACCGGGGTAGGGATAACCCACCTGTCGGTCCCGGCCGTCGTGGTCGGGCGGGGTGGTGGTGCCGGTGGTCTCGGCCGGGGGGGCGGCCCGGGGCTGCGCGGCGGCGCCGGCTCCGGGAGCGATGGCGGGCGTGACGAGGGCGAGGGTGAACCCTCGAAGGGTCAACGCGGCGCCGCACCGGGGCGATCGTCCGCGGTCCGGGCGCCGTGGGCACCTGTCGAAACGGCCTCCGCCGCCCGGGCCCAGCCGATAGCATCCGGCCCATGGGGAGCTGGCAGGTCACCGTCCTGGACCACCGTCACGAGACCGGCGGACGGCCGCAGGGGCGCCCGGAGGGGCCGCTGGCGCGGCGGGACGGCTGGGAGGTGCACGGCGGGGACGGCTGGCTCAGCTGGGTCGGCCCGGACGGCGGGGTCCGCTGGCGCCGGCCCTGCCCGGGGCGGCCGAACGCGGCACACCTGTCCGCCGACCGGGTGCTGGTCACCACCGACTCCTTCGAGTACACGGCCTGGGGCCACCTGGGCCCGGCCCTGCTGGTGGACCTCGCCGCCGGCTCCCTGGTCGCCGAGCTGCGCGGCGAGCGCGGCGCGGCGCTCGGCGACGACGGCCGGTTCGTGCTCGGGCTGGAGGGCTACGGCGCCTTCCACACCCGGGCGTACGACCGGGACGGCGCCGTCACCGACAGCTGGCCCAGCTACGGCCACTACGTGGTCGACGGCGGGCTGCGCGTCGTCGAGGCGGACCGCCGGAACCCCACCGGCAGCCGGGTGGTGCGACTGCTGCCCGGCGGGGTGGTCGAGCGCGGCCCGCGGCTCTCCGACGCCCAGGCCCCCGCGCCGCTGGTGCTGCCCGACGGCACCCTACTGGTGCTGGACGCGGGGGTGCTGCGCGCCGTCGGGCGGGAGCTGGACGACGCGGTGCTCGCCGAACTGCTCCCGCTCGCGCCGGACCAGCGGCACCGCTTCACCGGCGCGCTGCGCCGGACGGCCGAGGGCCTGACCGCGACGCTGGTCGAGCGCCATCCGACCCGGATGGGCCGCTACCACCGCCACGTCTGGACCCTCGGCCTGCACACGCCGCAGCCGGCGCTGCAACTACCCTCGCGCTAGCGGCAGTTGCCGCACCAGGTCCGGCTCATCGGACGGTCGCCCCCCAAGGGCCGTCCTCGGGGCGCGCCTCGGTGTCCGTCCCCGGCCAGGGCGGCATGGTGACGGCGGTGATCCGCAGCCCGTCGCCGTCCGGGTCGGCCCGGAACTGGAAGGCGGTGCCCAGCGGGATCGACACGGCCGTACCGGGGTCGAGCCGGTGCACCTCCTCCCGGCCGTCCTGGCGCCGCCACAACTCGCCGCCGCCGCCGGTGACCTGCCACAGCTCCTGCACGGTGGCGTGCGACACCGCGTGGGTGACCTGCCCGGGGGCGAGCTCGAAGACGGCGAGGCTGCCCAGCCCGTCCAGGACCAGCAACGGGCGGACCACGGCGCCGTCCGGGGCGGTCACCACGGGGGCGTCGGCGGCCTCGGCGCTCTCGAACGCCTGGTGCCGTGCTGAGACGGACTGCTGCACTGACTGATCGTTCATCCGACGACCCGGCCTCTCTCGTACGACGGAGTTCCCGGGATCGTCCCCCGTCGCCGATCGGACCACGCCCACCGCTTGGGCCCGGCTTCGGCACCGGCCGACGTCCGACCTCGGGACGCCCGCGCAGCCGCTACCCCGGGACGCCCCCGAACTCGCGCACGGCGTCGGTGACGATCGCCTCCAGCCGGGCGTGGTGGGCGCCGCGCCAGTAGGCCTGGCCGCACTCCGTGCACTGGGCGAAGGCGTCGTAGGAGCGCTCGGTGCCGTCGTGGAGCTGCTCGCGCACGGTGGTCTTGCTCACCGTGCGCAGGGTGCCGTTGCAGGTGGTGCAGCGGCTCCAGGGGTCGAGCGGCGGGGCGAAGCGGGAGAGCACGTCGCGCAGCTGCTCGGCGGGGCGGTGGCTGTAGACGTAGGCGCCGGCCCACAGCTCGCGGCGGCGCAGCAGGCCGCGGTCGCGGGAGAGCATGATGCGCTGCTCGGCGGCGGAGCGGGCGGCCAGCGCGGCGTCGCCGATGTCCGGGTTCTCGTACGCGGCGTCGAGGCCGAGCAGGCGCATCCGGCGGGCGAGGGTGCCGAGGTGGACGTCCAGCAGGAAGCGCGGCGCGGCGGGCGAGGGCTGCGGCCGGGCCACCGCCTCGACGCTGACGTGCTCGTCCTCGGCCGGGACGTACGAGTCGGGCACCGGCCGGCCGTCCACCCGCAGGGTGCCGACCTCGGTGAGCGGGACGCCCAGGGACTCGACCACGTGGCCGAGGCTGGAGGAGCCGTCGGTACGCAGCGCGGTGCGGCCGGCCCGCCGGGGCGCGGAGACGAAGAGGTGCAGCTCGGGGGCGAAGTCGAGCCAGATCTGGGGTCTTTCCACGCGGCCAGCATGCCAGCGGACGGCGGGCCGGGGCCACCGGTTTGCCCGGCGCCGCCCTGGGCGAGTCCGGCGGACAGGCCCGGACTCGCCCTACGAGGCGGCCGCCGCCGCTGCCAGCGGCGCCCGGTCGCGAGCCGCCCAGCGGGCCACCGGGCCCATCGCGTACCCGGCGGCGAGGAACACCGCGCCCAGCACCAGCCAGCCGGCGAGCCCGCCGTCCAGCAGAAGGGCGGTGAGCAGCAGCGGTCCGAGGGTGCGGGCGACGGCCACGCCGGTGCCGAAGAAGCCCTGGTACTGGCCGATCCGCTCGGGCGGCGCGAGGTCGAAGCCGAGCTGCCAGGAGCCGGCCGACTGGCGCATCTCGCCGGCGACCTGGAGGACGGCCGAGGCCACCAGCAGGGCGGCGAAGACCCACAGCGGGACGTCCAGCACGGACAGCCCGCAGACCACGCAGGAGGCGAGCAGCAGCACCCCGGACGAGCGCACCGCCCGGACGGCGGAGTCCAGTCCGCTGACGTCGCGCGCCGCCCGGACCTGGAAGGCCAGTACGGCCAGGGTGTTGAGCACGAACAGCACCGAGCCGAGCCAGCCGAGGCCGGGGGCGCGTTGGGCGATCCACAGCGGCAGGATCAGGCTGAGCATCGGCATCCGCAGCAGCAGCACCGTGTTGACCAGGGTGACGGCGGCGTAGCGGCGGTCCCGCAGCACGGCAAGGCGCGGGCCGGTGCCCGACTCCCGTGGCGCGGGCGGGACTTCCGGCAGCCCTCGGAGGACGAGGGCGCCGGCCAGGAAGCCGAGCGCGGTGACGGCGAAGGCGCCGAGGTAGGCCGTCCGGGTGCCGACGGTGAGCGCGATGCCGCCGATGGCGGCGCCAACGGCGAGTCCGCCGTTGAGGGTTGACTGCAGGTGGGCGAGCAGGCCGGTGCGTTCGGCGGGCGGCACCAGGCCCGCGACCAGCGCCTGCCGGGCGGCGGTGAGGCCGGACTGCGCGGTGGCGTAGAGGCAGACGGCGAGCAGGAAGGGGGCGTACGAGCGGACCACCAGGAGGACGGCGACCACGGCGGCGGTGGCGAGCGCGAGCGTCACGGCGGTGCGGCGCGGGCCGCGGCGGTCGGCGAGGTGGCCGAGCGGCACGCCTGCCAGCGAGCCGAGCGCCCAGGCCACCGCGAGGCCCAGACCGAGGGCGGTCGGCGACATGCCGACGACCCGGGTGAAGTAGAGCGCGGAGCAGGTGTAGTAGGCGCCGTCGCCCACCGCGCTCGCCAACTGGGCTGCGGCGAGGGTGCGCTGGGGGCCGGCGGGGGGCAGCAGGGCGAGCCGGGCGGCGCTCTGGTTCGGCACGTGTCTCCTGTCGGACTGCGGACTGCGGACTGCGATTCGGGACGACGGACTGCGGACGGGCGGCGCGCGGGCCACCCGTTCACAACCGCTCGGGGCGGTCCGTGGTGGGGCAGCGCCCAGCCTAGGGAAGAAGTGGACCATCCGACAGATCCATTGATCTTGCATCCACCTGGGCCACTTCCACACCGCGGCCCACCACCCACCGCGCCACCCACCGCACCGCCGGGCGCACCGCCGGGCGATCCGTGAACTCCCGTGCGACAGCCGCCCGTTGGCCCGTCGACCGGATCCGGCGCAGCCCGACGCCGCCCCCGCCCGCCCGGCCGAAGCGCCGTCCGTACCCGCTCGGACTCCCCCGCCGGAAGCGGACCGGACACCTCCACCAGCCGACCGGAGGGCCAAGATTGACCGTGTTGACCCGTCAGTAGCGCCCTCCTATGCTCGACGGCGTTCGCGATCCGGCTCCGGGGCCGGGGCCGTCCGTGCCCGCCCGATCCGGCGCCGTCCCCGGCTCGAAGGGTTTCCTCCCATCAGCACCTCCATCGCGCCCTCGGACACCGCCGACCCCCCTGACGACGAGCCGGCCCGCCCCGCCGACGACGACACCGGCCGCCGCCGCTTCCTCACCTACCTTCTGGCCGCCCCCACCCTCACCGTCGCCGCCCGGCTCGGCCTCGACGCCGCCGCACCCGCCACCGCCCGGGCCGCCGTCCGCACCGCCGAGGCCGCCGCGGCCACCCGGGGGGCCTCCGCGCCCCCGCAGCTGCTCGGCCTGCCCGGCATCCCCGACGTCCTCGACCTCGGCGACGCGATGATCCTCGCCGGACTGCCGACCTCCCACCTGCTGGTGCTCGAAATCACCCCCGCCGGGCGTGCCGCGCTGTACCTGCCCCGGCTGGAGGTCGGACAGGGCCTGACCACCGCGATCGCCGTGCTGGTCGCCGACGAACTCGACGCCGAACTCACCGACGTGGACGTGCCGCTCTCCAACGGCCGCCCCGAACTGCTCTTCAACCAGCTGACCGGCGGCTCCAACTCGGTGCGCTCGCTGTACGACCCGGTGCGCGCCGCGGCCGCGGCCGCCCGCGCCCGGCTGGTCACGGCCGCGGCCCACCGCTGGAACGTTCCCGCGGGCGGCCTGCGCACCGCCGGCTCAGCGGTGCTCGCCCCCGACGGCCGCCGGCTCGGCTTCGGCGAACTCGCCGCCGACGCCGCCGCCGTGATCGTGCCCGCCGTGCCCGCCACCCCCAAGCCGGCCGACCAGCGCCGTCTGGTCGGCCGGCCCACCGGCCGGATCGACGCCCGCGACATCGTCACCGGACGCGCCGAGTACGCCGGAGACCTCCGGATCCCGGGCGCCGCGCCCACCGTCGTCGCCCGCCCGACCACCGTCAACGGCACCCTCAAGTCGCTGGACGCCTCGGTCGCCCGCGCCATGCCCGGCGTGCTCGCCGTGGTGCAGATCCCCACCGGCGTCGCCGTCCTCGCCGAGACCTTCGACCAGGCGCTCAAGGCCCGCGACGCGCTGCGCACCACCTGGAACCCCGGCCCGGTCGCCGACCTCTCCACCGCCGACGTCCAGGCCCGGCTGCGCGCCGCCCACGCGCCGTTCCTGCTGCCGCCGCTGCTCACCCCGTACCTGGACGGCGAGTTCGACTTCGCGTTCGTCAACCACGCCCCGATGGAGGTGCTGACGGCCGTCGCCGACGTCCGGCCCGGCCGCGCCGAGCTGTGGTTCGCCGCGCAGAGCCCGATCATCGCCCAGCAGACCATCGCCGCCGAACTCGGCCTGCCGCAGAACGCCGTCACCGTCCACGTGGTGCGCGGCGGCGGCTCCTTCGGGCGCCGGCTGTTCTTCGACGCCGCCCTGGAGGCCGCCCAGGTCTCCAAGGCCGCCGGGCGCCCGGTCAAGCTGATGTGGACCCGCAACGACGACATGCGCCACGGCCGGATGCGCCCCGCCAGCCACCACCGCATCCGCGCCACCTACGGCCTCGGCCAGATCCTCACCTGGGAGCACCGCGCGGCCACCGTCCGCACCGACCTCTCGCACGGCCTCGGCGAGGCCCTCACCGGCGCCGGGTTCAACCTCTCCGTCGCCGGGATCAGCCTCGCCCAGGCCTTCTTCCTGCTCACCGAGAAGAACCCGTACGACGTCGGCATCCCCACCCAGTTGCTCGCCGAGGTGCCGCTGCAGGTGCACACCGGCAGCTGGCGCTCCGTCTACTCGGGCATGGTGCGGGTCGCCGACGAGATCATGATGGACGAACTGGCCCGCAGGATGGGCCAGGACGAGGTCGCCTTCCGCCGCGCCCGGGTGCGCGACGCCGCCGGGCAGGCCCTGCTCGACACCGTCGCCAAGGCCGGGAAGTGGGGCCGCCCGATGCCCGACGGCCAGGCCCAGGGCGTCGGCTACCACGACGAGAACGGCGGCCGGGTCGCCTACCTGGTCGAGCTCGACGCCACCGACCGCGCCAACCCCCGGGTCACCAAGGCCGTCATCGCCGCCGACGTCGGCCAGGTGATCAACCCCTGTGGTCTGGAGGCCCAGTTGACCGGCGCCCTGATCGACGGCATCTCGGTCATCCTGCAGGCCGGCAACCATCTGGACAACGGCGCCTTCCGGGAGGGGAGTTACGCCGACTTCCGCTACGCCCGGCAACGCAACAGCCCGCCGACGGTCGAGATCCACCTCATGCCGCCCGGCGGATCCCCCGGCGGCGCGGGCGAGTTGGGCGTCCCGGCCGCCTCCGCCGCGGTCGCCAACGCCTACGCCCGCGCCACCGGCACCAGCCCGCGCTCCTTCCCGATCGACTTCTGAGGACATCGACTCCCCATGCCCACCCACACCTTCGTCCTCAACGGGCAGCCCGTCAGCGTCGACGCCCCGGACGACATGCCGCTGCTCTGGGTGCTCCGCGACAAGCTCGGCGTCACCGGCCCCAAGTACGGCTGCGGGGTGGGCGTCTGCCGGGCCTGCACCAGCCACCTCGACGGCCAGGAGTTCCAGCCGTGCACCCGCACCGTCAAGGACTGCGAGGGCCGCGCCGTCACCACCATCGAGGGCCTCGCCGACGGCGACACCCTGCACCCCGTGCAGGAGGCCTGGATCGACTGCGACGTCGCCCAGTGCGGCTTCTGCCAGCCCGGCCAGATCATGACGGCCGTCGCCCTGCTGCACCGCACCCCCGCGCCGACGGACGCCGACATCGACCAGATCCAGAACATCTGCCGCTGCGGCAGCTACCCCCGCATCCGCGAGGCGATCAAGCGCGCGGCGGCGACCCGGGCGGCGCACTGACGCGGCTGTGCCCCGCCCGTTCGCCGGGCGGGGCACAGCCGGGTCAACCGGCCGTCAGCACGCGCGCAGGCCGTTGTGGAAGTACCAGTTGCCGTCGGTGTAGGCGCCGTAGGTGTACGCCGTTCCGAAGAAGTTGCCGTTGGTGCCACCGATCTGGTACCAGACGTTGCCCTGGTTGTTGATGTCCTCGCCCCGGGTCCAGCACTCGATGTAGATGTCGTCCGAGGACCACGAGTACGAGTACACGTCGGCGGCGACCTTGGCCGACCAGGAGTTCGGCTGCGAGTAGACACCCACGCCGTGGCCGCTGGCGTGGTACTGGAGGTAGTACCAGCCGTCGGCGGAGGCGCTGCCGGCCGAGATGCCCACCGCGCCGGCCGCCAGTGCCAGCACGGCCGCCGTGGTCGCCCCGCGCCGCCCGATCTTCTTCATGATGTTCTTGACCATGAGGGTCCTCCTGTCCGGCCGGACGCCTGGTCCGGCCGCTCCGTTGCCAACCCCGTCGACCTCGACGGCGGAGCCAGCTGACCCGATCACCGGCACTGTTCGGTACCGCCTGACAGGAACTGACAACAGCTGACACGCCTGCCGAACACGCCTTCCGCCGACCGGAGTCGACGAATCGCCCCTTCACCGCCGTCACCCATCGCTATGATCCGTACGCGACAAGCAAGCAGCGGCACCGAAGGATCTGACAGCTGACAACAGGGGGCCGTCATGGCGGAACACCAGCAGGAGCCGCGAGCCACGCGAAAACCGCCGACCGCCGCCGAGAACTTCGCCGGTCAGCTGCGCACCCTCCGACTGGACGCCGGCCAGCCCTCGTTCCGCACCATGGCCAAGGCCGTCGGCTCGATCTCCCACACC
Source organism: Kitasatospora sp. NPDC127060 (assembly GCF_042724935.1). NCBI lineage: Bacteria > Bacillati > Actinomycetota > Actinomycetes > Kitasatosporales > Streptomycetaceae > Kitasatospora > Kitasatospora sp. NPDC127060. The sequence continues at coordinate 74,883 of NZ_JBHXEG010000019.1, read as the reverse complement.
ACGCTCTACGAGGCCGCCTCCGGCTCCCGGCTCCCCTCCTGGCCCACCACCCGGGCCTTCGTCAGCGCGTGCGGCGGGGACGAGGAGGAGTGGCACCACCGCTGGCGGGCCGCCGTCAAGGGGGAACCACCCGCCGAAGTCGTCATTCCGGCGCCGCCGACCGCCCCCGCGCCCGCGCCCGCGCCCGCGCCTCCGGACGCGACCCCGGTCCCGACCCCGGCCCCGACCCCGGTCCCGACTCTGTCCGGGGCCGTACGGATCGCCCCGCCCGCCGCGCCGGCCCGGCCGCCGCGCACCCGGCTCTGGACCCACGCGCTCAGCCTGCTCCTGGGGCTGGCGCTCGGCGTCCTCGGCACCCTCGGCCTGCTCGCCGACCGCACACCCGCTGCCCGGTCCCCGGCCCCAGCCGGCGCCCAGTCCGCCATGCACGACTGCCCGAGCGCCGACCCCGACCTCCCCGCGCCCGGCGAACACCCGACTCCGGGCCCGCCCGGCCCCGGAACGCCGCCCCCCGACTGGGTCGCCCGGACGGCCTTCGGCCAACAGGCCGCCACCAGCACGGACTTCACCCTGCCGGTGCTGGCCCCGGTCGCCCGCGGGGACGCCCTGGTGGTGTCCGTGCTGCTGACCGGCACCTGCCCCGGACCGGTCACGGTCACCGACAGCCACGGCGACCGCTTCCAGTTCCTCGGCGACGTCACCGACGCACTGCGCCACCGCGTCCTGGTGCTCGCCGCCTTCGACGCCGCCGCCCTCACCACCGCCGACTCGATCCGCGCCAGCTATCCGCGCTCCGAGGACTTCCACGTCGCCGTGGACGAGTTCCGGGGCGTCAGCACCCTCCGCGCCTTCTCCCCCGCCTCCGGAGACGCCGGCGGGTCCGCCTTCACCACCGCCGGCAGCTCCGGCTGCGAACCCGGCGACCTCCTGGTGGGCGCGGTCGGCAGCAACGGCGGCACCGCCCCCGAGTTCGCCGCCGGCTGGACCGCGCTGCCCGTCCTCCAGCTCTCCCACGACCGCCTCACCACCGCCCACCGGATCGCCACCGGCACCGATGCCGACGCCACCCACTGCACCGCCACCGGCCGCACCACCGCCCAGTGGGACGCCGTCCTCGTCGTCCTCCGCTGAGCGCCCACCCCACGGCCGCGCTGCACCGACCCCGACCCTCAGGCGCGGATCAGGGCCGGTCGAACACCCCTACCGAGCGCCCCCGTCGCAGGCCCAGCCGAACGCCCCAGGCGAACGCCCCCGGCGAACGCCCCCGTCGAACGCCCCCGGCGAACGCCCCCGTCGAACGCCCCCGGCGAACGCCCCCGGCGAACGCCCCCGGCGCAGCATGCCCCTACCGGCCGTCCAGCCAGGTCGCGATGCCCTCCAGCACCTCCGCCGCCACGTGCCCGGGCCGGGCGTACTCGGCCGGGGTGGCGGGGCCGTCGCCCGGCAGGAAGAGGTGGTTGAGCTCCGGGTGGACCCGCACCGTCACCCCGGGCCGGTCGGCGAGGGCCCGCCGCCAGCGCGTCAGGTCGTCCTCGACGGTCACCTGGTAGTCCCGGCCGCCCTGGAGGATCAGCATCGGGACGGACAGGCCGGCGGCCGTGGCCACCGGGTCGTAGTCGCGCAGGTCGAGCCAGTACGCGGCGGAGAGTCCGAACGGCAGCGCGTCCGCCGGGGTGTCCGGGGTCAGCTCGGGGCCCGCCACGACCGCGGCCTGCCCGACCAGGGTCTCCACCAGCTGCTCCAGCTGCGGTCCGGGCATCAGCGCCGCGAGGTACCGGGCCACCCGGACGGCCGCCTGGTGCATCGGCTGGGCGTCGGCGGCCAGCAACACCAGTCCCGCGACCGGGGGTTCCGCCGCCGCGGCGATCCGGGGCGCCACCTTGCCGCCCATGCTGTGGCCGAGCAGGTGGAGCCGGTCCGCGTCGATCTCCGGGCGGGCGCGGAGCAGGTCGAGGGCGGCGAGCGCGGGCGGCAGGTACTCGTCGGCCATGGTGAAGCCGGCGGGCAGCCGGTCCGGGTGGGTGAAGGTCGGCTTGTCGAAGCGCAGGACGGCCGTCCGCCGGGTGGCGAGCCCCCAGGCGAGGTCCTTGAGCGGCTTGTTGGGGCCACTGCTCTCGTCGCGGTCGAAGGCGCCGCCGCCGCTGAGCAGCACCACGGCGGGCCAGGGGCCCGGTCCGATCGGCAGGGTGAGGGTGCCGGGGACGGCGAGCGGTCCGCTGCCGAGCAGCACGTCGGTCTCGGTGAACCGCGCCGGGTCCGCGTACGGCGGCGGCTGCCAGGCGGCGCCGTCGCCCGGGTCCAGCCGCAGTCCGTGCAGCAGGCCGTCCGGGCCGACCGAGGTGACCACGGTGAAGCCGCCGTCCGCGCAGCTCACCGGGATGCGTACGCGCACCGGCTCGCCACCGGGTTCGGCCACCTCCTCGGCCTCTTCCCCGGCCACCTCCTCGGCCTCCGGCTCGCCGATCGCCGTCACCCCGCCGCGCCCGTCGGTCTCGGTCGCCCAGGCGAGCCGGAGCGCCTCGGCCGGGACGGCGGCCCGCAGCGGCGGCGCGAACAGTTCGACGGCCTCGGCGAAGTCCTCGGCCCGCAGCAGTGCGGCGAACGCGCGGGCCGCCTCGGTCACTCGTCTCTGATCATCCCCCATGGTCAGGAACCGTATCAGGGGCAGGATTTGGCTCCGCCGACCGCCGGGTCACGCGCCCGGGTCGCGGCCGAAGAACGCCGCCAGCCGGTCGTACGCCGGGGCGTCCGCCGGCGCGGGGACTTCGGGGCCGAAGGCCTCGCCGCGGTACTCGGGTTTGAGGGCGCCGTGCGCCCAGTCGAGCGCCGCATCGGCCACCTGGTGGTCCAGCCCGTCGGTGGACTGGCCGGTCGCGTGCGCCAAGTCCCAGGCGTGGACGGCGAATTCCGTGGTCTGCTGGTCGACCGCGAAGCGGGCCGGGAGGGTGCCCCCGCCGGGCCCCGGCACGGTGCCGGTGAGGTCCCCGGCGGCGCGCCAGGCCTGGACGAGCCGTTCGGCGCCGGCTTCGAAGGCGTGCAGCCAGTCCTCCTCCACCCGGTCGAAGGGCTGTGACCAGTCCGGTCGGCCGCCCTCGGCCCGGAGGGTGAACTGCCGCAGGTCGTGGAGGAGGTGGCTGATCAGATCGCCGACGTCCCAGGCCTGGCAAGGGGTCTGGTGGCCGGCCAGCTCGACACCGGTGCCGTCGATCAGCCCGGCGGTCTGGGCGAGGGCCCGGGCGAGCAGGTCGATCGGGTCGTCCACCGCGGTCATGGCACACCTCTCGGTCGGGGTCTGGGTCCTGTCCGGCGGATCGTGTCGGATCGGCGCGCGGCAGGATCCGCCGGACAGGGCCCGGGGGCGCACGGGTCGTGCCGGGCGATCGTAAGCGCGGTCACCGACGACCGCCCGGCACGACACCGCCGCCCCTGCCGGACAGGCCCTGGGCGTCAGGCGGCGAACCCGCCGTCCACCGACAGTTCGGCGCCGGTGACGTACCGTCCGTCCTCGCCCACCAGGTAGGCGACGGCGCCCGCCACCTCCGCCACCGTGCCGTAGCGGCCTAGGGCGACGAAGCCGCGCTGGAAGTCGGCGGAGGGGCCGTCGGCCGGGTTCATGTCGGTGTCGATCGGGCCCGGGTGGACCAGGTTGACGGTGATCCCGCGCGGGCCGAGCTCCCTGGCCAGCGCCTTGGTCAGGCCGATCAGCGCGGCCTTGCTGGTCGCGTAGAGCGCGGCACCGGGGAAGACCACGCGCTGGGCGATGCAGCTGGCGATGCTGACGATCCGCCCGCCCTCGGCCAGGTGCTCGACCGCCGCCTGGGCGTAGAGGTACGGCGCGCGGACGTTCACGTCCAGCACCCGGTCGATCTCCTCGATCGAGGCCTCCTCGATCGGCCCGCCGGCGCCGGCGCCCGCGTTGTTCACCAGGACGTCCAGCCGCCCGAACCGCTCGGCGACCTCCGCCACCGCGGCGCGCACCGCCGCCGGGTCGGCGCTGTCGGCCCGCACGGCCCAGCCGGTCCGGCCCATCGCGGTGATCTTCGCGACCACTTCCTCGGCCCGCTCGGCCGAGCCCTGGTGGGTCAGCGCCACATGGGCGCCGTCCTCGGCCAGCCGCAGCGCGATGGCCGCCCCGATCCCCCGGCTGCCGCCGGTCACCAGGGCCACCTTGCCGTCGAGCGCCGCCGCACCGTTCATCGTCATGTCTTCGGATCTCCTCGTTCACCGTGTTCCGATCGCGCCCCCGCCGGTGTGTCCGGCCGGTGTGCCGCTCTCGGGGTACGGGTCGATCCTGGTCCGGATTCCTTGACGTCTCCGGCGGTATTCGGACGTTGCGTTCAATCTTCAACTACGACTCCGCGCGCCCCGGTGGTGCGACCACCGGCAGTACGACGCGACCCACGAACGCGCCGGAACGGCCACCCCCGCACAGGGGTGGCCGCCGGTGTGGAGCCGCGTCAGACGGTCAGCGTCTGCCCCGGGAAGATCAGGTCCGGGTCGGCGCCGATGGTGCGCACGTTCTTGCCGTACAGGCTGTCGGTGTCGACGCCGAACTTGGCGGCGATGTCGCTCAGCGTGTCACCGCTCCTGACGGTGTAGCTGCCGCCGGAGGTGTTCCGCTCCGCCGCCGGGGCCGACTGCGCCGGCTTGGCCGACGGACGGCCCTGCGGGGCCTCCGCGGCGGGCGACTTGGCCTTCGGGGTGGCCTTGGGAGCGGTGTGCTGGGCGGCCTTGGGGGCCGCCTTGGTGGAGCGCTGGGCCGGCTTGGCCGCCGAGGGGCCCGCGTCCGAGCCGGTGTCGACGGCGGCCGGGGCGCCGCCCTTGCTCAGGCCGGCCTTCTTGGAGCAGACGGGCCAGGCGCCCGGCCCCTGCGAGGCGAGCACCTTCTCGGCGACGGCGATCTGCTGCGCCCTGGTCGCCTGGTTGGCCTGGGGGGCGTACGCGGTTCCGCCGTACGCGGCCCAGGTGGAGGGGGTGAACTGCAGTCCGCCGGAGAAGCCGTTGCCGGTGCTGATGCTCCAGTTCCCGCCGCTCTCGCACTGGGCGACGGAGTCCCAGGCCGAGGAGGGTGCGGCGGAGGCCGAGGTGGCCGTGACGAGGCCGGCCACCGGCAGGGCCGCTATGGCGGCGCCCGCGATGACCGCCAGCCGCAGGCGGTTGCGCTTGACGGTGGCGGTGGTGTCGGTGGCAGCGGCGGTCTCGTGACGGGAAGTCATGAATGTCCTCTCGACAAGCCCCGGGCGGGCAGGCGGAACCAGGCCCGGGACACGGGCCGGTCGGTCGCGCTCACCTCACTCGTCGGGCGGCCGGACACGTGTCGGACGTGCCGTGCCGCCCCGGTCACCTCCACTCGCCGACGGCCTGTTCGAGCCGGTCTCGTCGGCGGGCACCGCCCTCGCGCCGGGGGTCAGTCGGCGGGCCGTGCGTCGGGGTGAACCCGGGTGGCGCTCGTTGCGCCGCCAAGAAAGCTAGGGGCATGTCCGGGGCACAGCAAGCAATTCTTGGTCATCGCAGGTCAGTTGACTGTTACCGGCGGTATCGATCAAGAAACAATGCCCGGTTCGACCGGTTTTGACCGCATTTTAAAGATCGAACGATCAATTTCCGTGCTCGCGCTCACATCTGTCCATCCGTGAAGTCCCGCACACCGTCGACGGCCCGTCACCGATCACTGACGGGCCGTCACCACGACATCCGGAGTTCCCCGTTCGGCAAGGCGATCGAGTGGGATCCGTCACCACCGACACCGTCCGCGATCGCGCGAGGACGCTCAGCTACGGACGTCGAGCTCCGCGTCCCGCGCCAGCAGCGCCGCCTGGACCCGGTTCTCGCAGCCCAGCTTGGCCAGGATCCGGCTGACGTACGTCTTCACCGTCGCCTCGCTCATGTGGATCCGGGCCCCCGCGTCCGCGTTGGACAGCCCCTCCCCGAGCAGCGCCAGCACCTCCAGCTCGCGCCCGGTGAGCACCTCCAGCCGGCGCCGCGCCTCCGCCCCGCGGGCCGCCGCCGAGCCGCTACGCCCGGAAGCCAGCGAGTCGACGATGTGCCGGGTGGCGGCCGGGGAGAGGAAGGCGTTCCCGCCGGCCGCCGCACGGACGGCCTGGATCAGCTCGTTCGGCGCGGTGTCCTTGAGCAGGAACCCGGCGCCGCCCTCGGTCACGGCGCGCAGGACGTTCTCGCGCTCCCCGAAGGTGGTGAGGATGATCGCCCGCGCGCCGGGGGCGACCCTCCCGAGCTCCCCGAGCGCCGTCAGCCCGTCCATCACCGGCATCTGGATGTCCAGCAGCACGACGTCCACCCGGTGCGCCCGGGCCAGCTCCAGCGCCTCCCGGCCGTCGGCGGCCTCCGCGACCACCTCGATGTCATCGGCCGACCCCAGGATCATCCTGATCCCGGCCCGGATGAGCGGCTCGTCGTCGGCGACGAGGACTCGGATCACGCTGGTCATTCCCCTCGAACGGTGGTGCGACTGGAGCACCATCCTCACATCCCCGCCCCCGCCGTCCCCCGCCCGGGCCGCCCCGGCCCGACGCGCCCGGCCTCGGCGGCCGGGGCGGACGGTGTCAGCTCTTCTTGACGTACTCCACCTTCTCCACCAGCACCCCGCCCTTGAAGCAGAACCGCGCCGCGTGGTCGTCCGACCAGGAGTCGCCCGTCTCCGCCTTCGCCAGCGAGTACCAGCGGCAGTGCGAGTCGTCCGGCTTGGGCGGGCCCGCCTGCTGGTAGTCGGAGGTGAAGAAGTCGTTGCCGGGCGGCAGCTGCCGCATCACCTCGGACCTCGACTCCCCGACCCTGATCTGCTCGTAGAGCGACTGCGACACCGTCGAGTCGCTGGCGCCCCGGACGAAGGCCACCACGCCCCAGGCCACCAGGCCCGCCACGATCAGCGTGACCGCGCCCACCCCGGCCGCACAGCCGAGCGCCGGGCGGCGCCGGCCGTCCTCCGCCCCGTCGGCCGGCGGCAGACCGGACATCCAGTCCTCCTCCGCCGTCAGCGCGGCGGCGCCCTCGGCCTCCGCCCCCTCGTACGGGAGGACGGCCGCCAGCCGGAAGCCCTGCTCGGGCGTCGGACCGGCGTGCACCATCCCGCCGACCAGCCGGGCGCGCTCCCGCAGGCCGGTGAGCCCCTGTCCGCCGCTCACCACCGCCCCCGCGCCGGCGCGCGCGCCGACCAGCTCCGGCGCGCCCGGGTTGGTGACCTCCACCACCAGCGCGTCCGGCTCGTACCGGAGCGCGACCGCGATCGGTGCGCCGGGGGCGTGCTTGTGCGCGTTGGTGAGCGCCTCCTGCACGATCCGGTACGCGGCGTGGTCGACCGCCGCCGCGAGCGCCCGCCGCTCCCCCTCGGTACGGAACACCACCTCCGCTCCGGCCGCGCGGGAGGACTCCACCAGCCCCTCGACGCCGTCCACCCCGCCCCGGGAGGGCGCCGGGCCGGGGGCGCCTGCCGCCGGCGGCAGGGCCGTCGACTCGTCGTGCAGCACCCCGACCACCTCGCGCAGCTCGCGCATCGCGGCGACCGCCGCCTGCCGCAGCACCCCGACCGCCTCCCGCTGCCGGTCGCTGAGGGTGCGGTCCACCTCCAGCGCGCCCGAGTGCACGGAGATCAGGGCGAGCTGGTGGCCCAGGCTGTCGTGCATGTCCTGGGCGATCCGGTGCCGCTCGCGCAGCCGGGCCTGGTGCACCACCATCGCCCGCTCGCGCACCAGCTGGTCGTTGCGCTCGCGCAGCGCGTCCAGCAGGGCCCGGCGCTGCGCCCGGTAGCGGCTGTAGAGGGCGGGCAGCACGGCGAAGACCAGGAAGACGCCGAGCGACAGTCCGATGATCAGCTTGGACGAGCCCGTGGCGCCGTCCTTGAGCATCCCGAAGGTGGAGAACACCAGGTAGCTCAGCACGAAGGCGCCGACCAGCCGCCACACCCGGCCGATCCGCGCCCCGGCCACCCAGCCCGCGCACACCAACAGCAGTACCGGCCCCACCGACCAGCCCGCGATCGCCCCGGTCAGCACCAGCACGCTGGCCGGGAAGCCGCGCCGCAGCACCCACAGCACCGCGACCGCGAGACCGAAGGGCCAGGCCAGACCGGTGCCGGCGACCAGCTCCAGCAGCCCGGTGAGCACGGCCAGCAGCAGCGCCACCACCGCCTCGCCCACCACCCGCCGGGGCCGCCACGGCCCCGGGAGTGCCGTCCGTACCACCTTCGACCAGGCCCGTGCGATCGCGTCCACCCGTCGAGGCTAACCGGGCGGCCGTCCGGGCCGCGGTCACCCTTCGTCGTCTCCGGGGCCGACGAAAGTCGCCGTTCCGGGGCCGACGAAAGTCGCCGCTCCGGGGCCGCTGCCCGAGCCGCCGGCCTCCCCGAAGACCGTGAGCAGCAGCGCCACGTCGTCCACCCGCCCGGTCGAGCCGACCTCCCGGATCAGCCGCTCGGCCAGCTCCTCCAGCTCCTCCCCGGGCCGCCCGTGCGCCAGCGCCGCCCGCAGCCGGTCCACCCCCTGGTCGATCGCCAGCGCCGGGTCCTCCACCAGCCCGTCGGTGTACAGGGCGAGCAGCGAGCCGGGCCGCAGCCGCAGCTCGGTGACCGGGTACGAGGCTCCGTCGTCCACGCCGAGCAGCGGCCCGCCCGGGACGTACAGCGCCTCGGCCCGCCCGTCCGGGTGGCGCAGCACGGGCGGCAGGTGCCCGGCCCGGCCGATCCGCACGGTGCCGTCGGCGGGGGTGAGCCGGACCAGGCAGCAGCTGGCGAGCAGCCCGGGGTCGAGGTCGAGCAGCAGCCGGTTGGTCCGGGTGAGCACCCGGTCGGGCGGCTCGCCGCCGCTGGCGAAGGCCCGGACGGCGCTGCGCAGCTGGCCCATCGCGGCGGCGGCGGCGACGCTGTGGCCCTCGACGTCGCCGATCACCAGGGTGAGGTCGGCGCCGGTGATGATCGCGTCGTACCAGTCGCCACCGATCTCCATGCCCTGGGTGCCGGGCAGGTAGCGGGCGGCGGTCCGGATCCCGGGCACCTGCGGCAGCCGGTGCGGCAGCAGGGCCTGCTGCAGGCCGCGGGCCAGGGCGAACTCGGCGTCGTAGAGCCGGGCGCGCTCCAGCGCCTGGGCGATGAAGCCGCCGAGGCCGGTGAGCAGGCCGCGCTCCTCGACGGTGAAGGGGTGCGCCCGGTCGAAGCCGAGGATGCAGCTGCCGACCGGCCGGCCGGAGGCGATCAGCGGCAGGAAGGCCCAGGCGCCCATCTCGTCCAGGGCGAGGCCCGGGTAGGCGGCGGCGAGTTCGCGCACCGACTCGAAGAAGATCGGGGTGCCGGTGCTGAGGGTCTCGGCGCCGGGCACCCGGGCGTCGAGCGGGGTGCCCTCGAAGCCGTCCAGGAAGCCGTCGGGGTAGCCGCTCTGCGAGACCAGGTGCAGCCGCTGCTCGCGAACCCCGTAGATGGCCAGCTCCTGGCCGCCGAAGGCCGGGAGGATCTCCTCGGCCACCGCCCGGCACACGTCGCGCACGGTGGCGGCCTCGGTGAGCGCACTGGCCAGCTGGAGCAGGTGGTGGGTACCGCCGACGCCCCCGACACCGCCACCGCCGCCCCCGCCGGCGCCGGCGGTGGCCGGGGAGAGCACGGCGGCCGGCGGCTCGGCCGTGCCCGGCGGGGCCTCGGCGGCGACCACCCGGGCGGTGACGCCGTGCGCGTCGGGGAAGAGCGAGAAGGCCAGCCAGCCGTCCGGCGGGCGGGCGGCCAGGAAGGCGGTGGGCTGCTGGGAGAGCAGGGCGGCGCGGTAGCGGTTCTCGTAGAAGGGGTCGGCGAGCCAGGGCAGCACCTCCCACGGGTGGTGGCCGACGAGGTCCGCCGCCCTCGCCCGCAGCAACGGCTCGGCGGCCCGGTTGGCGTAGCTGATCAGACCGTCCGGGTCGAGCGCGAGGACACCCTCGTGCAGCCGCTCGACGGCGGCCGCGGCGGCGGTCAGGGTGCTGACGTCCAGGACGGCACCGACCAGGTGGGTCCGGCCGTCGGAGATCGCGCCGGGCACCCGGGCCCACAGCTCCACCGGGTGCGGGTGGCCGGCCGGTCCGAGCACCCGCACCCGGGCGGCCAGCACCTCGCCGCGCTCCAGGGCGGTCCGGGCCGCGGCCCGGAACCCGGGCACGTCCCCGGGGGCGATCCGCCCGGTCAGGCAGCCCACCGTGCCGTCGAACTCGCCGGGCGCGAAGCCGAAGATCTCCCGGAACCCGACGTCTGCGGCGAGCGCGCCGGTGGCCACGTCCCAGTCGAACAGCCCGACCCTGGTGCTCGGCGCGGACGCCGACGGCAGCTCCACCACGGCGGCGTCCCCGGCCGGCTCCACCGGCTGCCCGGAGGCCACCAGCTCGGCCAGTCCGGCGCCCAGTCGGGAGGTGATGGCGGTCAGCTGCGGGCCCTCCCGGGCCGGCCCGCCCTCGTCCGCGGCCGGCCACAGCACGCTGAGCACCCCGAACCGCTCCCCGCCGTGCCCCACCGGCACGCAGGCCGAGACGATCTCGTACGGCAGGCCGACCGCGAGCTGGGGGAAGCGCCGCATGGTGTCCTCGGAGTCGGACAGCTCGATGCTCCGGCCGCTCCGGAAGCAGACCGCCACCGGCAGCGGCCCGGCCGCGGCGATCCGCCGGAACGGGCTCATGATCGACAACGGCACCCCGGCCAGGGTGCGCAGCACCAGCGACCGCCCGTCCGGCGACCGCAGGTACACCATCGCCGCGTACGCCCCGGTCGACCCCAACGCCCCCCGGACGGCCTCCGCCAACAGCTCGTCCCGCCGGTGCTCCACCTCCGGGCCCGTCCCCCCGACCGGATCGCCGGCCCCACCGGTCACCTGCGGATGGCGCATGCTCCCTTGCTACGTCCGCCCCGGAACCGTGTCAAGGCGAACCCCCACCGCCTCCGGTCCACCTCCGCCCCCTCCGGCACCAACGCGGACGCCCTCACCGGCCTCGTCGACCATCCGCCGGGAGGGTGAACCCCTACAGCTCGGTGAGGTCGATCTCCACGGGATACGGGACCACGGCCTTCACCACGCCCGTGAACAGGTCACCGGCCCGGTGCGACCGGCTCCCCGTGGGCCTGTGCTGTGTGCCACGGCCGAGTGGAGCACAGCGACGACTTCGGATGGTTCGGGGACTGTTCGATATCCTCGCGGCGGGTGGTGGCGCGGTGGCCGCCGGGGGTGGAGGCGAGGGCCGCATGAAGTCGTCCGAGGGGCCCGCGCGGGAGGCGGCGTGGCAGTGGGACGGGCCGGTGGACGGGGCCGGCGGGGTGTCCGGGGACGTGATCGGCCAGGGCCCGGACGGGGGCGGGCCGCGGCTGAGCCGGCGCGGGCTGCTGGCCGGGGCCGGGGCGCTGGCGGTCGGCGGGGCGGCGTGGGCGCTGAGCCGTGCGGGCAGGGGGCCGACGCCGGGCCCGAGCAGGCCGCAGCCGACCGGGGTGTCCGGGCCGGCGCCGCTGTGGACGTACCGGGGCGCGCAGGCGATGACCCCCGAGCGGCTGCTCGCCCCGCCGCCGCGCCCGGTGTTCCTGTCCAAGGCCGGATTGCAGGTCCTCGACCCGGCGGGCGGTGATCCCCGGCGGCTGCTGGTGTTCGACCCGCCGCGGCCCACGGACTGGCCGAGCGACCTGGAACTGCCCGGCGGGAAGGTCGCGATCGGGCCGGAGCACCTGTTCAGCACCGAGTCGAAGGGTCACCTGGACGCGCACCACCTGAGCGATCCGGCCGGCGACTGGAGCCTGCCGCTGCCGGAGGAGCTGCAGGGCCAGTGCAAGCTCACCGGCATGGACGGCGGGGTCCTCTTCGGTTTCGCCTGGGGCCGCGGCCGCCCGGAGCAGACCTCGGCGGAGAACCGGGTGTTCGCCCTGCGGCCCACCGACCGCTCGCTGCTCTGGTCCCTGCCCGCCGTCCAACAGGAGCTGCCGGTCACCCCGCTCGCCGCGGACGGGAAGTACCTCGCCTGCGCCCGCTCCCTCGGCGACCACTCGCTGCTGGTGGTCCGGCGCGCCGCCGACGGCCAGGAGCTGTGGACCGCCCCCGGCCAGGAGGACCTGCGCTGGTGCGCCGCCGACGCCGGGCGCCTCTACCTCCCGGACGGCACCGGCGGTGTCCGCACCCTGCGGGTCTCCGGCGAGCCGGACTGGACGGCCTCCCCCGCCCGCGGCGAGTCCTGGCGGGCGCTGCCGCCGCTGCCGGACGGCCCCCAGGTGTACGTCCCGCGCGACGACGGCGTGGTCACCGCGCACGACACGGAGACCGGCGCGGTGCGCTGGACCTGCCGGGTGCCGTTCCTGCTGGACCGCCGCAGCCGTCCGCTGGTCGCCGTCGGCACGCTGTTCGTCCCGGGGCCCGCGGCGGGCGGGGTGTGCGCGATCGACACCCGGTCCGGCCGACTGCTCTGGACCTTCCGCGACTCCGGCCCCGGCCGGGACGTCTGGGCGGTCGCCGTCGACGACCGTCGCCTCTACGCGGGCCACGACGACGTCCTGCACGCACTCCCGCTGCTCTGACGCCCGCCCCGGCCGTCCGGTCCGGCGCACCCACCCGCACCCGGCCGTACCCGGCCGCCCCGCCCGCACCGCCGCCCACCCGGCCCGGCAGGATTGGTCTGGTGAAGGTACGCCCGATCTCCCCCGAGAAGCTGGCCGAGCTGCTCGCCGACCGGATCACCGAACTGCCCGGCGCCGGCGAGCGGTGGCTGCGGATCGCCGTGGACGGCGCCGGGCCCGCCCGGCCCGAGCTGCTCGCCGACGCCCTGGTGGAGCCGCTGCGGCTGCGCGGCCGGCCCACGCTGCGGGTGTCGGCGGCGGACTTCCTGCGCCCGGCCTCGATCCGGCTGGAGTACGGCCACCACGACGCGGACGCCTTCCACGACCTCTGGCTGGACGACGGCGCGCTGCTGCGCGAGGTGCTGGACCCGCTGGAGCCGGGCGGCACCGGCCGGGTGCTGCCCTCGCTGCGCGATCCGGCCACCGACCGCTCGACCCGCGCCCCGTACGTCCGGCTGCCGCCCGGCGGCGTGCTGTTGCTGGACGGCGCGCTGCTGCTCGGCCGCTGGCTGCCGCTCGACCTGACCGTCCACCTGGCGCTCACCCCGGCCGCGCTGGCCCGCCGCACCCCGGCCGACCGGCAGTGGACGCTGCCCGCCTTCGCCCGCTACGAGGCGGAGACCGGGCCGGCCGAGGCCGCCGACCTCACCGTCCGGGTGGACGACCCGCGGCACCCCGCCCTGGTCGAGCGGCCGTGACCGCGGAAACCTCCGGGGCCGGTCCGCGCTGGCAGTAGGGGCACCAGAACACCGCCCGGTCCCGGGGGGCCTCGCCCTGGCGGCCGGCCAGCACGGGTGTGACGCAGCGCGGGCAGGGCCGGCCGGCGCGGCCGTAGACCCAGTGCCGGTAGCCGGGCCGGGTGTCACCGGTGGTGACGTGGCCGGGGCGCAGCTTGTTGGCGTCGAGCATCTGCCGGGCGCGCTCCACCAGCCGGTCGGGGTGCGGGACTTCACCGACCTCGGTCCACGGGGTCACCCCGGCGACGAAGCACAGCTCGTTGGCGTAGACGTTGCCGATCCCGGCCAGGTTGCGCTGGTCGAGCAGGGCCTCGACGAGCGGCCGGGTGGGGCGGGCGGTGAGCCGGTGGACGGCCTCGACCGGGTCCCAGTCGGGGCCGAGCAGGTCCGGGCCGAGGTGGCCGACGGCCCGGTGTTCGTCGGTGGTGCGCAGCAGCTCGACGACGGGCAGCCGGTAGCCGACGGCGGTGCCCTGCTCGGTGCCGAGGACGGCGCGGATCTGGTGGGCGGGGCCGCCGGTCCAGAGCTCGCCGGGGCGGTAGACCTCCCAGTGGCCGTCCATCCGCAGGTGGGTGTGCAGGGTGAGGCCGCCGTCGAGGCGGGCGAGCAGGTGCTTGCCGCGCGGGCGGACCTCCAGCACCCGGCGCCCGGCGAGGGCGGCGGTGGCGTGGGCGGGCACTCGCAGCTCCGCGCTGGTCAGCAACTGTCCGGCGAGGGCCCCGTGCAGCCGGGCCGCCACGCGGTAGATGGAGTCACCTTCTGGCATGACTCCATTCTGATCCGCACGGCGGCCCGGCGCGGCACCGCCCTCGGCCGGACGGACCCTAATCCTCGGCCGCACCGTCCGCCGTCCGGCCCTCGCGCACCACGACCACCGGGCAGGGCGCGTGCTCGGTGACGTGGCGGCTGACCGAGCCGAGCAGCACGCCGGAGAAGCCTCCGAGGCCACGGCTGCCGACGACCAGCAGCGCGGCGCCCTTGGCGGCCTGCAGCAGGACACCCGCCGCGTTGCCGGGCAGCACGTTCTCGGTGACCGCTACGGGCGGGTCCGCGCCGACCACCTTGGCGACGCTCCCGGCGAGCGTCTGGCCGGCCAGCTCCTCCGGGTTGAAGGACACGTCGGTGGGGGCGGCCGTCCCGCCCCAGCCGTAGAAGGCGGGGTACTCCCAGGCGGCGACGGCGTTGACGGTGCCGCCGACGGCCTCGGCGTAGTCGACGGCCCAGCGCAGGGCCTGCTCGGAGGCGGGCGAGCCGTCCACGCCGACGACGATCCGGGGTTTGCCACTCATGTGGGTGCTCCTTCGCTTGGTCCGGGTTTGCCCGTGCCGGGTTCCGGCTGTGCCGTGTGCCGGAAGGCGACAGGTCTCACTGCTGAGCCCGACCGACCTGGGTGAAGCCGTGGGGTGGAACACCGTCAGGGCCGACAGGGCCGATCGCAGACCGGGTTCGAGTCAACCACCCGTTCGCGCCCCTCGCCCGCTCGGCGCACCCGCTCCAGCACAGCCCGGCCCGGCCCCACCGTGGCCGGGGTCTGTGGAGCCGGGCCACGGTGGGGCCGGGGTCAGTGGGGCCGGGGTCAGTGGGGCCGGGGTCAGTGGGGCCGGGATCCGGAGCCGGGATCAGTTCACCGTCCGGGCGAGCCACGTCCGGATCGCCGCCGCCGTCGTCGCCACGTGCTCGTCGAGCATCGAGTGGTGGTCTCCCGGGACGTCGCCGGGACGCAGGTGCAGGGTGGGCTCGACCGTCTCCTCCGGCCGGCCCAGGAAGATGCGCACGTACGCGCCCATCGCCGCGAGCGCGGGCTCGTCCAGCCTGACCGCGGTACGGGCCGCCAGTCCGGTGAGCCGTTCCTCGTCCCTGACGGGGTGGGTGTCCAGCAGCACCACGGCCTCGGCGCCGACCCGCCCCGCGACGGCCTGGGCGACCAGGCCGCCGGTGGAGCGACCCAGCAGCACCACCGGCCGGCCGAGCCGCCTGATCGAGGCGGCGTGCGTCCGGACGAGCGCCTCCACGTCCTCCGGCACCTCGCCGCCCTCGTACCCCGGGTGCGGGAGCAGCCACAGGCCCGGGAGGTGCCGGGCCAGCTGGCGGTACTCCCCGGGTGGCGAGGTGAAGGCGGGGAAGCAGACGATCGCCGGCCCCTCGCCGTCGCTGTCGCCATCGCCGGCGCTGAGTCGCGTCGGGGCCACCGGCGGGAGCGTCGCCGCCGACGGCAGCGCCCACGAGGCGGAGACGAGCAGGTGCATGGCCTCCTGGTGGCGGCCCAGCCCGCACAGCCTGTGGTACAGGAAGGCGAGCGTTCCCGGGGCCGGTGGCGGGCGCAGCTGCTCGGCGATCGCCCTCGGCGTGGGGGAGTCGAACACCACGGTGGCGGGCAGGCGCAGGCCGGTCCGCTCCTCCAGCCTGTTGCGAAGCTCGACCGAGGTCAGCGAGTCGAAGCCGAGGTCGGGGACCGGGGTGTCCGGATCCACCTCCGGGTAGCTCAGTACGGCGGCGATCTCGGCGCACACCAGTTCCAGCAGGTTCGTCGGCCGGGCCGGTTCCGCTGCGCGCCGCGGTTCCGGCCGGGGAGTCCGGTCGAAGGCGATCGGCACCAGGACCGGTTCGTCGCTGCCCAGCGCCGACTCCAGGAGCGCCACGCCCTCCGCCGGGGTGAGCGGCACCGGGCCGGGACCGGCGGTCCGGTCGGCCATCATCCCGACCGTCCACGGGCCCCAGGCCAGGGAGAGCGCGGGGAGCCCCGCCCGCCGCCGGTGGCGGGCGAGTTCGTCCAGGTAGCTGTTGGCCGCCGCGTAGTTGGCCTGTCCGGCGTGGCCGAGCACGCCGGCCGCCGAGGAGAACAGCACGAAGGCGTCGAGGTCCCGGTGTGCGGTCAGCTCGTGGAGGTGCCAGGCGGCTTCGGCCTTGGGGCGCCACACGGACGCCAGGCGTTCCGGAGTCATCGAGGCCAGGATCCCGTCGTCGAGGACCCCGGCGGTGTGCACGACGGCCCGCAGGTCCTCGATCGAGTCGACCAGTGCGGCCAGCGCCGCCCGGTCGGTGACGTCCAGGCGGGTCTCGCCGCTGCGGCTGGCGACGACGACGCGCACGCCCTTGTCCCGCAGGTGGTCGGCGACCGCCCGGCCCAGCGCGCCGCCACCGGTGACCAGGACGGTCCCCCGCCAGGCGAAGGCGCCGCCGCCGGCCACGGGGACCAGCTCCGCGCGTTCGGCGACGGTCTCGGGCCCCTCGTCACCGAGTTCGGCCAGGGTGAACCTGCCGGGGTGTTCCCGCTGCGCGACCCGGACCAGGCCGGCCACCGCCGCTCCGGCGAGGTCGTCCGGCCGCACCAGGACGGTCAGGTGCTCGTGATCGGCCTGCAACTCCCGCAGGACGAGTGCCAGGGCGGCGGGCGCGTCCCCGGCCGGCACCTCCAGCAGCTTGCCCCGCGGGGGTTCCGGCACCCGCTGCCACTCCGGGCGGAACAGGGAGCCCCGGCCGGTTCCGGTCGTCCGCGCGGTGAGCGACTCGACGCACGCCACCGGTCGGCCCGTCCGGTCGGTCACGTCGATCCGCCCCGCGCGGATGCGCACGCGCAGGGCCGTGGCGCCCCGGGCCAGCAGGTGCACGCCGCGCAGGACGAACGGCACCCCGCCGGTGAGCAGCCGGGCCGGGTGCAGGGCCGCGTCGAACAGGGCGGGGTGCAGGGCGAACCGTCCGGCGTCGGGGAACTCCCCGCGCACCTCGCCGAAGAGTTCGTCGCCGCGGCGCCACATCCGGCTCAGCCCGCGGAACGCCGGACCGTAGTCGGCGTGCTCGACGTCGAGCTCCTGCGCGCCCGGCGGGGGCCACTCGCCGGTCTCCACCTGCGGGGGCGGCCCGGAGTCCAGTCGGCCGCTCGCGCAGCGGACCCCGTTCGCGTAGACCTCGAACGGCCGTGCGCCGTCGGGCTCCGCCGGCCGGACGACGACCTCGGCCCGCCTGGTCCGGGGCAGCGGCATCGCGGTGTGCAGGACCAGTTCCCCGACGCTGGCGCACCCGGCCCGCTCCCCGGCGTACAGCACCAGTTCCAGGATCGCCGTGGCGGGCACCAGCGCGGTCCCGTCGACGACGTGGTCGAGCAGCCAGGCGGGGCTGAGGTCGGCGACGCACACCACCTCGCCCGAACCGGGCACGACGACGGTCGACTCGATCAGCGGATGCTCGGCGCCCCGGTCGAGCCAGTAGCGCCGGCGTCGGAAGCCGCGGGTGCCCCGCAGCCGGGCCGCCGCCCGCTCGGGGTCGGTGGTGGGGACGACCCCTTCGACGAGGGCGCCGAGGGTGTTGCCCGGGCCGAGTTCGACCAGGGTGGCGCCCTCGACCGCGGCCACGTGGTCGGCGAAGCGGACCGTCTCGCGCAGGTGTCGCACCCAGTGGCCCGGATCGTCCGGGCGGGCGCCGATGACCGGGATCGTCGGCGGACGGTACGTCAGGCTCTCCGCCACCCGGGCGAACTCCGCCAGCACGGGGTCCATCAGCGGCGAGTGGAAGGCGTGGCTGACGGTGAGCCGGGTGGCGTGCTCGAACCCGGCGGCGATGGCGAGGACTTCCTCCTCCGGCCCGGACACGACGACCGAGTCCGGGCCGTTGACGGCCGCGATCGCGGTGCGGGGGGTGAGCCGGACCTCGCTCTCGGCGGCCCGGAGGGCGACCATGGCCCCGCCCGGCGGCAGCCGCCGCATGAGCCGTCCGCGGGCGGTGACGAGCCGCGCGGCGTCGGGCAGCGACAGGACGCCCGCGACGTGGGCGGCCGCGATCTGCCCGACGGAGTGCCCGATCAGCGCGTCCGGGCGGTACCCCCAGGACTCCAACAGGCGGAACATGGCGACCTCGTAGGCGAACAGGGCCGCCTGGGCGATGTCGGTGCGGTGCACCAGCTCGGTGTCGACCGCCTCCCGCACCGCCGGGTCCAGGTGCGCGCAGGCCTCCTCGAAGGCCGCGGCGAACACCGGGTGCCGGGCTGCCAACTCCCGCCCCATCCCGGGCCGTTGCGCCCCCTGCCCCGGAAAGAGGTACGCCGTCCGCAGTTGCTCGTACTCCTCGACGATCACGTGCGCGTTGGTCCCGGAGATCCCGAACGCCGACACCGCGCCACGGCGCGGACGGTCCCGCGCCGGCCAGGGCGTCGGCTCGGTGACCAGGCGGACCCGGCCGGCCGTCCAGTCGACCTCTCGGGAGGGCTCGTCGATGTGCAGGGTGGCGGGCACCGTGCGGTGTCGCATCGCCATCACGGTCTTGATCACCCCGGCGACCCCGGCGGCCGCCTGGGTGTGCCCGAGGTTGGACTTGACGGTGCCGACCAGGACGGGGGCCGGCCGGTCCTGGCCGTAGGTGGCGAGCAGCGCGGCCGCCTCGACCGGGTCGCCCAGGGCGGTGCCGGTGCCGTGGGCCTCGATCACGTCCACGTCGGCGCCGTTCAGCCCGGCGTCGGCCAGCGCCTGCTGGATCACCGCGGCCTGGGCGGGGCCGCTGGGCGCTGTGAGGCCGTTGGAGGCCCCGTCCTGGTTGACCGCCGAGCCGCGCAGCAGGGCCAGGATCGGGTGGCCGTTGCGCACCGCGTCCTCGACCCGCTCCAGGAGCAGCAGTCCCACCCCCTCCGACCAGACGGTGCCGTCGGCGGCGGCGGAGAACGGCTTCACCCGTCCGTCGGGGGCGAGGCCGCGCTGTCGGCTGAAGGCGACGAAGCTGTCCGGGCTCGCCATGACCGTGGCACCCCCGGCCAGGGCCAGGTCGCACTGCCCGCTGCGCAGCGAGTCCGCCGCGAGGTGCATGGTGACCAGGGAGGAGGAACAGGCGGTGTCCAGGGTGAGGGCCGGCCCGTGCAGGCCCAGTCCGTAGGCGATCCGCCCGGACGCCACGCTGCCCGCCGAGCCCAGGGCGAGCTGGGGCAGGAGCTCGTGGTCGGCGCCCCGGAACCGGCCGGCGTAGTCGTTGTACATCAGGCCCACGAAGACACCGGTGCTGCTGCCGCGCAGCGACTCGGGGGCGATCCCCGCCCGTTCGACCGCCTCCCAGGCCGTCTCCAGCAGCAGCCGGTGCTGGGGGTCGGTGGTCAGGGCCTCCCGCGGTGACATCCGGAAGAACGCCGCGTCGAAGTCGGCCGCGTCGGCGAGGAAGCCCCCACGCGTCACGTAGCTGGTGCCGACGTGGTCGGGGTCGGGGTGGAACAGCTCGTCGAGGGGCCAGCCGCGGTCCGTGGGGAAGTCCGTGATGGTGTCCTGGCCGGCGGCGACCACCCGCCACAGGTCCTCGGGGCCGGCGATCCCGCCGGGGTAGCGACAGGCCATGCCGACGATCGCGACCGGCTCGGTGGCACTGCGGGCGGGCGGCGGCCCGCCGTCGGCCCCGCCGGTCAGATGGTCCGCCACCGCGCGGGGCGTGGGGTGGTCGAACACCAGGGACGGGCGCAGCGCGACCCCGAGTCCGGTGCCCAGCCGGTCCCGCAGCCGTACGGTGCCCAGCGAGTCCAGACCGGCCTCGGCGAACGGCTGGTCCGGCTCCGGTGCCCGACCGGTGATCCCCTCGGTCTCCCGGCGGACCAGGTCCAGCACGTACTGGAACCGCAGCCGTCGCCGGGCCGGCTTGCCCGAGGACGTCTGCGGGATCCGGCTGACCGGGCGGATCGCCTCCGGTACCCGGTGCGGTGGCAGCTGGCGACGGCAGAAGGCCAGGACCGCCGCCGGATCGGCGTCACCGACGACGTAGCCGACCGGCACCTCGCCGAGCACCGCGTCGGGCTCCCCCGCCACGGCCGCGTCCCGGACGTCCGGGCAGCGGGCCAGCACCTGCTCGATCTCGGCGGGGTGGATGTTCTCGCCTCCCCGGATGATGATCTCGCTCGCCCGCCCGGTGACCACCAGCCGGCCGTTCTCCTCCCGGCCGAGGTCTCCGGTGGCCTGCCAGCCGACGGCGCCGGGCATCCGCAGCTGGATCTCGCCGTCGACGAACCGGGTCTCGATCCCGGGCAGCACGACGCCGTCGACGGCGACCTTCCCGGAGGCCTCCGTGCTGCCGTAGCCGTCGTGCAGCTCGTGGCCGGACGCCCGGCGGAACCGGTCCCGCAACTCCTCCGGCAGCGGAGCGCCGGCCGACAGGCAGCGGGGCGGCAGCGGGGCCCCGGCTTCCAGGAGCTGGGTGAAGACCGTCGGTACGCCGCCCAGTGCCGTGAACGGTGTCCGGCGGAGGAGCTCGGCCGCCGCCTCCGGCGTGAAGCGGTCCATCACGTGGGCACTCGCGCCCAGGGCCAGCACGCCCACCACGCACATCGAGTGCCCGAAGGCGTGGAACAGCGGCAGCGGCCACAGCAGGTGGTCCTCGGCGGACATTCCCAGCAGTCCCCGGTAGGCGTGGTCGGCCGACCGGAGCCAGGCAGCCTGGGTCGACAGCACGCCCTTCGGGTCCCCGCTGGTCCCCGAGGTGTAGTGCAGCCAGGCGGGCGCGTCCGGTTCGAGGTCGTCCCGGGCCGGCGTACGGGTGGGGGCGAGCAGGTCGTCCACCGTCACCACCCGGACACCGGACATCCGTCGGGCCCGCGCCAGGTGGGCGCGGTCGGTGATCACCAGGTCGGCTCCGCCGTCGGCCAGGCGGAACCGGAGGTCGTCGTCACCGATCCGCGGGTCGAGCGGAACGCCGACCGCGGCGGCGCGGGCGACGCCGAGGGTCGCGGTGATCGCGGGCACCCCGCCGGCCAGGTACAGCGCCACCCGGCTGCCGCGCTCGACCCGGAGGTTGCCCGCCACCAGGGCCGTGTGGCGGGCCAGGTCGCCGTAGCTCAGCGCGCCGCGGGCGTCGGCGAAGGCGGTCTTGTCCGGATGCTCCGATGCGCGACGGAGGATCAGCTCGTGCATCTGGCACCCCTGCATTCCGCGGTGTGGTGAACGGGTCGTCGCAACGGTCACGCGTGGCGTGATCGTTCGTCAAATCCGCTCCGCCTCCGGGCGGCGGCACCACGGCCCTTCTCCTGGATTCCGCGGACCCGCGCCCCGCCGGGTCCGAGCCGGCAGCGGATAGCCTTCCGACCCGGAGAGATGCCGGGCAATGCCGGGCGATGCCGGGCGATGCCGGAGCTGAGGCCTGACGCCGTTCTCGGGCGAGTCGCCTCTCTCACCTCAACTGCGGTAGGCCGACCAGGAGTTCGACATCCGCTCGGCCTGCCCCGGGGTGAACTGGGTCATGCAGGAGTCGTAGCTGTAGTCCATGAAGTTGTGGATCGGGTCGAGTGAGCCGCCGGGGCAGCTGTGCCGGCCCTCCGGGCAGCCGTAGGCGGCGCTGCGCTCGGGCGGGGTGTCGTCCACGTAGTCGCCCGGGGTCAGGCAGCCGCCCTGGAAGGTGTGGAAGAGGCCCAGCCAGTGGCCGGTCTCGTGGGTGGCGGTGTTGCCCTCGTTGTAGTGGGTGGCGGGGCCGCCGGGCAGCGAGTCGTCCAGGACCACCACGCCGTCGTCGGTCGGGTTGGAGCGGTAGGCGTTGGGAAAGGTCGACCAGCCGAGCAGGGACTGCCCGAGATGGGCGGTGTAGAGGTTGAGGGCGCCCTGGTCGCCCTTGCGCAGGGCGCTCTTCATCGCCCGCTCGGCGCCGGAGCCGGGCGTCATGCCCGTGTACCAGGCAGCGTTGTCGGTCCAGTCGGTGCCGGCCGACTCGAAGTGGAACCGGGTGGGGGTGTTGCCCTCGCCCTGGCCGCCGTAGGTGGCGTTGAGATGGTCGATCTGGGCGGCGACGACGCTCGCGTCCAGCCGGCCGGCGTCCCCGGAGTGGATCACGTGGACGTACACCGGGACGGTGGTCGGGGCAGCGGCCAGCTGGACGTGCGCCGGGCCGAGCTCGGCGAGCCGGTGGTCCAGGTCCGCCTGCATCGCCCGGGCCTCGCCGGCGCTCACGGCGTTCGGGTCCCGGCCCGCCTGGCTGCCGGCCGGCTTGCGGGCGGCGGCGTCCGCGTCGGCGGTGCCGTCGCAGACGGCCGCCACCGCGCGGTGCGGGGCCGGGGCGGCGACTTGGCCCAGACCGGCCGCCGCGATCAGCGCGGCGGCGCAGGGGAACAGGCGGGGGGCACGCGAGCGCACCCGGGCAGTACGGCGCATCAGCGCTCCTGACGGGGGAGTTGACGGGGAGGCGACCGCGCCCCGGGCCCGCCCACCGGCGACCGGCGCCCGGCGCGGACCCGCCGAGACTACGACGCCGGGAAGTCGATCTCCCGCAGGGCGCGCGCGGCGCCCCGGTCGAGTACCACTGCCGACGCACAGCCCGCCGGCGGCCGCCCCGCCCCCAGCAGCAGTCCGCGCATCCTGGCCGCCGCGCCCCGGTGCCGGGCGAAGGCGTAGCGCGAGACCCGCCGCCCGCGCCGCCGCTGCCCGGCCCGGGCCTCGGCCGGGTCCGCGTCCAGTAGCAGCAGGTGCACCCGGCGCCCTTGCCGGGCGGCGGCCCGGACCAGCCAGCTCCGAACGAAGGGCAGTGTTCCGCAGTCGTGCACCGCCAGCGGGCCGCCGTCCAGCACCGCCCGGCGCAGCCGCCGGTAGTGGGCGAGCCGGGCGAGCGGCCGGTACAGCGCGTACGGGAGGCGGCCGGGCAGCCGGGCCGCGTACTCCTCGCGGACCAGCTGGGAGTCGACCAGCGCGGCCCGGACGCAGCGGCGCATCAGGGTGCTCTTGCCGCTGCCGGGCAGTCCGGTGACCACCAGCAGGTCACCGGCCGGGTAGTGCAGGGCGGCCGGGCCGGGCCCGCGCAGCTCGTGCACGCCGGTGCGGACCACCCTGGCGGGACGGTCCCCGACCCGGCGGCCAGCCGTGGCGCGGTCCGTGACAGCGCGGTCCGCGGTGGCGCGGTTCTCCGCAACGCGGGGCGGCGGCACCGGTGGTGCCGCCGCCCGCGGTATTCGTGTTCCCGTCACCGGCCCTCCGCTCCCGCCGCCGTTCCCTCCCCGTAGCATGGCGGATTCCCAAAAACGAGTAAAGAGACGTGGTCAGGGCGGGTGTGGAGGACCGCTGCCGGAGTTCCCTCAGCCCAGCTGCGGGGCGACCCGGGCGGCGACCAGCTCCAGGTGGTCGAGGTCGGCCAGGTCGAGCACCTGGAGGTAGACCCGCTCGCTGCCGACCGCCGCGTACCGGCCGAGCTTCTCCACCACCTCGTCCGGGGTGCCGGCCAGGCCGTTCTCCTTCAGCTCGGCCACCTCCCGGCCGATCGCGGCGGCCCGGCGGGCCACCTCGGCGTCGTCCCGGCCGACGCACAGCACCAGGGCGTTGGAGTACACCAGCTCGTCGGCCGAGCGGCCGGCCTGCTCGACCGCGGCCCGGACCCGGCCGAACTGGGCCGCGGTGTCCTCCACGGAGGCGAACGGCAGGTTGAACTCGTCGGCGAAACGGGCCGCCAGCGCCGGGGTGCGCTTCGGCCCGTTGCCGCCGACCAGCACCGGGATCCGCTCCTGGACGGGCTTGGGCAGCGCGGGCGAGTCGGCGAGGGTGTAGTAATCGCCGGCGAAGTCGAAGGTGTCGCCGAGCTTGGTCCGCCACAGGCCGGTGATGATCTCCAGCTGCTCCTCCAGCCGCCCGAACTTCTCCTTCGGGAACGGGATGCCGTAGGCGGTGTGCTCGGCCTCGTACCAGCCGGCCCCGAGGCCGAACTCGACCCGGCCGCCGCTCATCGCGTCGACCTGGGCGACCTGGATCGCGGTGACGCCCGGCAGCCGGAAGGTGCCGGCCGTCATCAGGGTGCCGAGGCGGATGGTGCTGGTGTCGCGGGCGAGGCCGGCCAGGGTGATCCAGGCGTCGGTGGGGCCGGGCAGGCCGTCGACGTCGCCCATCTTCAGGTAGTGGTCGGAACGGAAGAAGGCGCTGAAGGCACCGAGCTGCTCGGCGGTGCGGGCGACCGTGAGGAGGGTGTCGTAGCTCGCGCCCTGCTGGGGCTCAGTGAAGATGCGGAGATCCATGCGGGCCATTCTGGTACGGACCGCCGGTTCGGGAACGCACGGAACCGGCCATGCCACGGAAAGTCCCGAAGGTGGCCAAGGTCTCAGCACGGAACCGTCACGGCCCGGCTCGCCCCCTCGGCGGCTCGCCTACCGTGGACGGATGTTCGCGACCCCCGACGAGTCCTTCCGGCGCTCCCCCGACGAACCGGCCGGCTGCCCGCTGCCCGGCATCGTGGCCGCCTTCACGCCCCGGCTGGCCGAGTTCGCCTTCGAGCCCGGCTTCGTCGCCGCCGTCGACCAGCACGCGGCGATGCTGCGCGAGCTGCTGTACGCCCAGGGGCCGGAGCTGGCGCCCCGGCCCCTGGACCGTGAGGAACTGTCGGACTACGCGCTGGGCTTCCTCGACGCGCTCACCGAGATCGGCTGGCGCGAGCCGGTGGGCTACGACTACGCCGTCACCCGGCTGACCGCGATCTGCTGGCTGGTGCGCGACCAGGGCCTGCTGGAGGCCTGAGCAGCCGTAGCAGCCCTACCGCGGCTGGTCGCCCTCGATCCCCGGCGGGTTGCCCGGGCCGGCCTGGGTGGTCGGCCGGACCGGCTGGTTGGCCAGCGCGTCCGAACGGCCCGCCTGGTACGCGGTGCCGCGCAGCCGGGCGGTCTCCTGCTCGGCGTTGTCCAGCCACCGCTCCCAGCGCTGGCGCATCGGCATGATCAGACCGCCGCCGACACCGACCACCAGCACACCGGTGATGGTGGCGAGCGCGGCGATCAGCACCGGGCCGGTGACCGCGGTCGCGATCCCGGCCTGGCCGAGCGCCGCGATCACCCCCAGCGCCACGATGAACGCCCAGGCCACGGTCGAGACGGTACGGCCGTACGAGGCGCCGGAGAGCGCGTTGCCGACGATGTCGCGCACCGCGTTGGCGATGGCCATCGCCACCACCACGATCGCCACCGCGACGATGCCCCGGGGCAGCCAGGCGACGATGCTGTGGATCATCACGCTGATCGGGTTCGGGCCGAAGACGCCGAACGCCAGCTGCAGCGCCATCAGCAGGATCGCGTAGTAGACGATCTTGCAGATGATGCCGGTCATGTCGTACTTCGAGCCGCTCAGGTAGCGCGCCATACCGGCCCGCTCGGCGACCTTCTCCGAACCGACCCGGCGCAGCACGCGGTCCAGGACGCGGGCGATCGCCTTGGCCACGATCCAGCCGATGGCCAGGATCACCAGGAAGGCGATGAACTGCGGGATGACCTTGGCGATCTTGCCCCAGGCCTGGGTGAAACCCGACCCGAAGTCGACGGAGAGTGCGAGCTGCTGAGCCACGAAGTCCTCCACTCGGTGACACGGCGCCACGAGCGGCGCGGGCGACCCCCACCCTTCGTGGATAGCAGCACCCCGCCCCGCCCGCGCGCGCCCGGATGTCCGGGATGGTTCCGCCGGGTGAACACCCCCACCCTCCGCACGCGTACAGTGGCGGTCCAGACCGAGAGGTGAGGGGTCGCGGTGACGGAGCCGGACGGTGCGCAGGTAATCGGGGACAGCACGGACACGGCCGCGCACCGGGCGCTGCGGTGGCGGGTGCGGCCCGCCGCTCCCCGGGCCGCCGTCCTCGTCCTCCACGGCGGCGAGGAGCACAACCTCGCCCGCCCCCGGCGCCTCAACCTCCCGCTGCTGCGCATGCACGGCTTCCTGCGCGCGCTCAGCAGGGAGACCGCGGCCGAGGCGATCGCCATCGGCACCGTCCGCTACCGCCACCGCGGCTGGAACGGCGCCCGCGCCGACGCGGCCCGGGACGCGCTCGCCGCCCTCGACGAACTCACCGGGACGCTCGGCCCGGTGCCGACCGTCCTGGTCGGCCACTCCATGGGAGGCCGTGCCGCCCTCCGCGCCGCCGGCCACCCCGCCGTCACCGGCCTGGTCGCCCTCGCCCCCTGGTGCCCCGCCGAAGACCCCTGCGACCACCTCGCCGGCCGCGACGTCCTGTTCCTGCACGGCGACCGCGACACCGTCACCGCACCCGCCGACACCCGCGCCTTCGCCGCCCGCAGCCGCGCCGCCGGCGCCCGGGTCTGCGGCTACACCGTCACCGGCAGCGGCCACGCCATGCTCCAGCGCATCCCGGACTGGCACCGCGCCACCACCCGCCTCACCACCGCCCTCCTCGGTCTCCACCCCCTCCCCGCCGAGACCGCCTCCGCCCTCGCCCTCCCACCCACCTCCCCCGAAGCCCTCGCCCTCCCCCTCCCGCACCAACCCCGCACCGGCCCCGCCCGCGCCTGAGCCCGCCCGAGGGACGGCCGCGGGGTGCTAGACCCTGTCGGGGTCGGGGGCCGGGGTGGGGAGGTGGCCGGTGAGGAGGGCGTGGCCGAGGGGGGTGGGGCGGTGGGTGACGGTGCGGCCGGTGCGGTCCTTGGCGGTGAGGCCGGAGTCGGCGAGGACGGTGGCGTGTTCGCTGGCGGAGGCGCTGGAGATGCCGAGGTGGGCGGCCAGGTCCTTGGTGGAGCACGGGCCGTGGGTGGCGATGGCCTCCAGGACGGCGGCGCGGGTCTGGCCGAGCAGCGCGGTGAGGGTGCGGCTGGGGGTGGGTTCGGACTCGGGCTGCAAGGGGCCGCCGATCCTCGCCGGGTAGAGGAGGACCGGCTGCTGCCGCGGGTCCTCGAAGCGGGCGATGACCGGCCGGCGGGGGCCGAACACGCAGGGCTGGAGCAGGAGTCCGCGGCCGTCAAGCCGTAGGTCGTGCCGGCAGCCGCCGACCAGCGGGAAGCTGAGCACCGGGCGGCGCCAGGACAGTGCCGGGTGCAGCGAGCCGAGCACCTCGTCCGGCCCGGTGGTCCGGCGGCACCGGCCGTGCTCGGTGGTGACGATGGTCTCGATCTGCCGCCGGTAGGGGTCGATCGCGCGGGTCTGGTAGTCGGCGGTGACGTTGCCGAGCAGCCTCCTGGCCCGCCGGTCGCCCGCCGCCACGCCGCGTGCGAAGGCGCTCAACTGCCGCTCCCCGCCCACCGATCGCAGGTGACCGCGGAGCGGCTCCTCGGGTGCCTCGGCGGTGGCGCTCTCGGTCGCGCCGGGGTCGCGGCGGACGGTGAGGAACTCGGGGATCGCCGTGGAGGTGTAGAGGTCGAAGAGCAGCGAGGTGCGCGGGTTCCAGGAGGCCCGCAGACGGTTGCGCCAGGTCTGGAAGCGCGGGTCGCACCGGCCGCTGACCAGGGCGTGCACGCTGAGGGACAGTTCCATCGACATGTCCGGGCGCTCGGCCACCCGGGTGCGTTCGAGGTCGTCCGTACCGAAGAAGATTCGCAGCACGGACAGGATCGTCACCCCACCTGCGGCCGGACCGCAACACCGTTCGGCGAGAACCGAATCCATTGCCCCGCGCCCGCGGCCCGGGCAGGCTCGGTGGGGCCGGCAGGGTGCCCCGGGTGACGGACCGGGACACCCTCGCCGGGGAGCGGGCCCGCGGAACGCCGCCCGCGCCCCGGGGCCCGGGGGGGGCCTGACGGTGGCGGATGGTGGCAGGCCGTCAGCCCAGCCCGGCCGCGGACTCCACCACGACCCCGTAGAGGTCCCCGACGGTGGCGAGGGCGCCCCGGTGGATCTGCTCGGCGGTGAGCTCCGCGGTGCCGGAGCCCAGCGGGCGGGTGGCGCAGGCCCCGGCGACGACGGTGGGGCGGTTGCCGCGCAGGAAGGCTCCCGCGGTGGTGAAGGCGACGCACATGTGGGTCATGAACCCGGCGATCACCACCTCCTGGTGGCCGGCCGCGTCCAGCAGTTCGCCCAGCTCGGTGCCGACGAAGGCGTCCGGGACCTGCTTGACCACCACCCGCTCGCCCTCGACCGGGGCCACGCGCGGGTGGATCTGCCCGATCTCGGCGCGGATGTCGTACGGGGTGCCCTCGCCGCCGTCGTTGATCACGTGGATCACGGTGGTACCGGCCGCCCGGGCCCGGGCGAGCAGGTCGGCGGCCGCGTCAAGGGCCTCGCGCCAGCCGGTCAGCTCCATCACGCCGCGGGTGTAGGTGTTCTGGTAGTCGATCAGGACGAGGGTGGCCGCGGCGAGCGGGGCGGGCCTGTCGTCGAGGCCGTTCAGGGTGCGCAGGGTGGTGCTGGGCATGGCTGTGCCGCCTTCGTCGTTCGGGGGGGGTGACCGGGTTCGAGGATTCGAGGAGTGTCCTGGCAGGTCAGGCGTGGTGCGGCCTGCCTCTGGAACGCTACGGGCCGGCCCGCCATGGCGGCAATGCCGTCTAACATGCAGATTCCGACATCGGGGATTGACGCAGAGAACGCCCGGCGCAGCGAAGCCCGGCACGGAGCAGGTCCGGCGCTGCGAACGCCCGGCACGGAGGGGGAGCCCGTGGAGAGCCCGCAGCGGCTGATCGTCATCGTCCTGTTCGAGGGCGTCGACCTGCTGGACGTCACCGGCCCGCCGGAGGTGTTCTCGTTGGTCCGGCGGGAGAGCGAGGAGGCAGCCGGCTACCGGGTGGTGCTGGCCGCCGAGACCACCGGGGCGGTCACCACCGCCGCCGGCGTGCGGATCCTGCCCGACCTCACCTTCGACCAGGCCGCCGCCGCGGGCGGCATCGACACCCTGCTGGTGCCCGGGGCCGTGGAGGTCGACGAGGCCCGCAGGGTCCGGGCGCTCACCGACCCGGCCGTGGTCGAGCACGTCCGCACGCTGGCCGCCCGCTCGCGCCGGGTCGCCTCGGTCTGCGTCGGCGCCCACCTGCTGGCGGCGGCCGGGCTGCTGGAGGGCAAGCGGGCCACCACCCACTGGTCGACGGCGGGCCAGCTGGCGGCCGAGTACCCGGGGGTCGAGGTCGACGCCGACCCGATCTTCATCCGCGCGGGCGAGGTGTGGACGGGCGCCGGCATCAGCGCCTGCCTGGACCTCTCGCTCGCCCTGGTCGCCGAGGACTTCGGCGAGGAACTCGCCCTACGGGTCGCCCGACAGCTGGTGATGTACCTCAAACGCCCCAGCGGCCAGAGCCAGTTCAGCGTCCCGCTGGAGCCGGTCTCCACCACCCGGCGGATCGAGGAGCTGCGCCACCACATCCTGCGCAACCTCTCCGGCCGGCTCACCGTGCCCGCGCTCGCCGCCCACGCGCACCTCAGCGAACGGCAGTTGGTCCGGATCTTCAAGACCGAACTGGCCACCACCCCGAGCGCCTACATCGAGTCGGCGCGGGTCGAACTCGCCCGCCACCGGCTGGAGTCGGGCGACGACACGCTCGAACGCATCGCCACCGCCTGCGGGTTCGGCACCACGGACACCCTGGTACGGGCCTTCCGCCGCCGGCTGGACACCACGCCGACGGACTACCGGCAGCGCTTCCGCACGGCCACCGGCCTGGGCGCGACCCCGGGCACCGCGACCCCGGGCACCCCGACCCCGGGCACCGCGGCCCCGGGCACCGCGGCCCCGGTCACACCGCCGGCAGCCGCACCGTGAAGGCCGTCCGGCCGGGCCGGCTGACCGCCTCGACCGTACCGCCGTGCGCCTGGACCACGGCTCGGACGATGGACAGGCCCAGCCCGGTCGAGCCGGTGGCCCGGGAGCGGGCGCGGTCGCCCCGGACGAAGCGCTCGAAGACCCGCTCCAGCAGCTCCGGCGGGATCCCCGGACCGTCGTCGACGACGCTCAACTCCACCTGGTCGCCGACGAGTTCGAGACTCAGCTCGACCGCCGTACCGGCCGGGGTGTGGGTGCGGGCGTTGGCCAGCAGATTGGCCGCCACCTGGCTCAGCCGGTGCTCGTCCCCGCGCACCAGCACCGGCTCCTCCGGCAGCACCAGCCGCCAGCGGTGGTCGGGGCCGGCCGCCCGGGCGTCGGCCACGGCGTTGAGCGCGATCCGGGTGAGGTCAACCTCGTCCCCGGCCAGTGGGCGGCCCGCGTCCAGCCGGGCGAGCAGCAGCAGGTCCTCGACGATCGCGCCCATCCGCAGCGCCTCGGCGTCGATCCGCTCCAGCGAGTGCCGCACCTCGCCGGGCACCTCCCCGGGGTGCCTCAGCGCCAGCTCGGCGTGGCCGCGGACGGCCGCCACCGGGGTGCGCAGCTCGTGGCTGGCGTCGGCGGCGAAGGCGCGCAGCCGCTCCTCCACCGCGTGCCGGCGGGCCAGCGCGTCGCCGACGTGGCCGAGCATCCGGTTGAGCGCCGCGCCGACCCGGCCGACCTCGGTGCGCGGATCGTCGTCCGGCACCCGCTCGGCCAGCAGCACCTCGCCGCTGGCCAACGGCAGCGTGCTCACCCGCTCGGCCATCCCCACCACCCGGCGCAGCGGGCGCAGCGACCAGCCGACCCAGACCGCCCCGGCGGCGCCGGCCGCGGTGACGGCGATCGCGAAGACGGTCAGTTCGAGGGTCTCCAGGCGTTCCACGGTCTCCTCGGCCGGGCGTAGCGGCAGCCCGCTGACCAGCACGTCGCCGTCCCGCCCGGCCACCGCCCGGACCCGGTAGTGGCGCAGGGTGCCTCCGAGGTCCAGGGTGCGGGCCGGGCCGCCGGCCGGCAGGGCGGCCAGCCGGCTCTGCTCGTCGGGCGTGAAGGAGATCTGGTCGTCCGCGTCGTCGGGGTTGTCGACGTCGTCGGCGTCCCCGTCCACCACCCCGGCGGCGGTGACCTTGCCGCCGAGCAGCCGTACGCCCAGGGTGCCGGGGGTCTGGGCCCGGGTGTCCGGGCCGGCGCCGGTGTGCTCCAGGCTGGCGGCGTAGCGGCCGCCGGCCTCGGCGAGCTGCTGGTCGAGCCGGTCCACCAGGAAGTGGCGCAGCGCGGCGGCGGTGGCGAAGCCGACGGCCGCGCAGGTGACCACCAGCAGCACCAGCAGGCCGGCGATCAGCCGGGCGCGCAGGGTGCGGGGCAGCAGCCGGCGCAGCGCCGTGGCGGCTCGGGTCGCCGCGCGACGCACGGCGCGGCTCACGGCGCGGCCTTGATCAGGTAGCCCGCGCCGCGCACGGTGTGGATCATCGGGCTGCGGCCGGCATCCAGCTTCTTGCGCAGGTAGCTGATGTACAGCTCCACGATGTGCGCCTGCCCGCCGAAGTCGTACGACCAGACCGCGTCCAGGATCTGTGCCTTGCTGAGCACCTGCCGGGGGTGGCGCATCAGGTGGGCGAGCAGCGCGTACTCGGTCGGGCTGAGCTCGATGGTCTCGCCGTCGCGGGTCACCTCGCGGGCCCGGTCGTCCAGGACGAGGTCGCCGAGCACCAGGGCGTGCGCGGGCGGACGGCCCGGCCCCTCCGTGGGGGCGGCCCGGCGCAGCAGCCCGCGCAGCCGGACCACCACCTCGGCCAGGCTGAACGGCTTGGTCACGTAGTCGTCGCCCCCCGCCGCGATGCCCGCGATCCGCTCCTCGACGGCGTCCCGGGCGGTGAGGAACAGCACCCGCACCTCGGGCTGCCCGGCGTGCAGCCGGCGCAGCACCTCCAGGCCGTCGAGGTCGGGCAGCATCATGTCGAGCACCACCGCGTGCGGCCGCCACCGCTCCGCCTCCCGGACGGCCTCCAGACCGGTGGTGACGCCGCGCGCCTGCCAGCCCTCGTAGCGGACGGCGCCGCAGACCACCTCCACCAGGTCCGGCTCGTCGTCGACGACCAGGACCCGCCAGTCCGGACGGTCGCCCGGGCGGTCCTCCGCGCGCTCGCCCGGGCGGTCCTCCCGGTGGTCGGCGCTGTCGTCCATGGTGCTCCTTCGGTTCGGCGGTGGACGGCGTTCATTGTGGCCCGTCGCGATGAGAAACCCGTGAGATCACCGAGACTGGTTCGTATACCTGAACATACCTGCTGAGCTGCGCCGATTATGGTCCTGACAGGTGCCGGACCGAGCTTCCTCATAGGTGACTCAGAGCTTGCGCTGCCATCGTGGACCATCCCGGCGGGGCCGTGCCGCCGCCGGGAGTCAAGGAGGATCCGCGATGAGCACTGCCACCGTACCGAAGTCCCGGCAGGCGCCCGCCGGCCCGCGTCACCGGGCCGCGGCCCGCCCGCCGCTCGCCCTGCCGCCGGGCGCCGCGCTCGGCCTGATCGCCGCCGGCGCGCTCGGCGCGCTCGGGCTGTGGTGGGTGAACACCGCCGCAGTGGTCGGCGCGGCCGGCTGGCTGACCGGCGCCGGGCGGATCGCCGGGCTGCTCGCCGGGTACGCCGCGCCGGTGCTGCTCCTGCTGATGGCCCGGCTGCCGCCGGTGGAGCGCGGAGTCGGCGCCGACCGGCTGGCCCGCTGGCACGCCTACGGCGGCCGCTGGCTGGTCGGCCTGGTCACCGTGCACGTGCTGACCGTCATCTGGGGCTACGCGCTCACCGACGGGCGCGGGCCGGTCGGCGAGGGCGTCGAGATCGTCTTCCACTACCCCGACATGCTCAAGGCCACCGCGGGCACCCTGCTGATGCTCGGCACCGGAGCGGTCTCCGCCCGGGCGGCCCGCCGCCGGCTCTCCTACGAGACCTGGTACTACCTCCACCTGGCCACCTACCTCGCGGTCGCGCTCGGCTTCGCCCACCAGCTGACCACCGGCGCCGACCTCGGCGGCGGCCCCGGCCGGGCCGCCTGGTACGCGCTCTACTTCGGGACGGCGGCGCTGCTCGGCTGGTACCGGCTGCTGTGGCCCTGGCTGCTCGACCGGCGGCACGGGCTGAAGGTGGCCGAGGTGCGCCCGGAGGGCCCCGGCGTGGTGTCGCTGTTCCTGTCCGGCCGGCGGCTGGACGAACTCCGCGCCGAACCCGGCCAGTTCTTCCGCCTCCAGTTCCAGGCCCCCGGACTGCGCTGGGCCGCCAATCCGTACTCGCTGTCCGCACCGGCCCGGCCCGACTTCCTCCGGTTCACCGTCAAGGACCTCGGCGGGCACAGCGCGGCCGTCGCCCGGCTGCGGCCGGGCACCAAGGTACGGGCCGAGGGCCCGTACGGGGCCTTCACCGGACGGCAGCAGCGGCAGCGCAAGGTGCTGCTGCTCGGGGTCGGCGTCGGGATCACCCCGCTGCGGGCGCTGTTCGAGACCCTGCCGGGCGACCTCACCCTGGTGCAGCGGGCCCGGCGCGCAGAGGACGTCCTGTTCCGGGCCGAGCTGGCCGAGGTCGCCCGCCGGCGCGGCGCGGTGGTGCACGAGCTGCTCGGCTCGCGGGAGCAGGTCGGGGACCTCGGTACGGCGCTCGCCCGGCTGGTGCCGGGGCTGGCCGAGCACGAGGTGTACCTGTGCGGGCCCGAGGCCGTCACCGCGGAGGCCGTGCGCGGGCTGCGGGCGGCCGGCGTGCGGGCGGGGCGGATCCACCACGAGTCCTTCGCCTTCTGAGCCCGTACGCCCGAGCGCGCCGAGGCCACCCGCCTGAGCCCGCCGTCTGTCCGTAGTCCGAACTTCCGAAGGAGTTGTCCTGCCGATGCGCCGAGCCGTCGTCACCAGTGCCGCCACCGCCGCCGGGGTGGTGCTGCTGCTCTCCCTCAAACCGCACCAGGCCACCGGGTCCGCGCCGGTGATCAGCTCGGGGGCGGGATCGTCCTCGGGCTCTTCCTCGGGCTCTTCGTCCGGTTCCTCGTCCGGTTCCGGGACCACCGGTACCGCCGACACCTCCGCCTCCCCCACGCCCGCACCCGCGTCCGGCGGCGGTGCCACCCGGAAGATCAGCGGGGACACCGTGAACACCCGGTACGGGCCGGTGCAGGTGCAGGTCACCCTCAGCGGGAGCCGGCTCACCGGCGTCGACGTGGTCAAGTACCCCACCCAGGACCGCCGGGACCGCGAGATCAACACCGACGCCCTGCCCACCCTCAACCAGGAGGCGATCTCCGCGCAGAGCGCCCAGATCGACGCCGTCAGCGGCGCCACGTACACCAGCGACGGCTACATCCGCTCGCTGCAGAGCGCCCTCGACCGGGCGAAGGGCTGACCGCCGGTGCTGCGGCACGCCGAGCCCGTGATGGGCACCGTCTTCTCCATCGCCGTCCGCGACCCCGGGCCCGCCCTGCCCGACGCAGTGCGGCGGATCGCCGAACGGCTGCACCGGATCGACGCGGTGTTCTCCACCTACCGGCCGGACAGCGACATCAGCCGGCTCGACCGGGGCGAACTGGACCTCGCCGACTGCGACCCCGAGGTCCGTACGGTGCTCGATGCCTGCCGCGAGGTCGCCGCCGAGACCGACGGCTACTTCACCGAACGGCCCGGTGGCCGGCTCGACCCCAGCGGCTGGGTCAAGGGCTGGGCCGTCGAGGAGACCGCCCGGCTGCTGCGGGCCGCCGGCGCCCGGCAGTTCTGCGTCAACGGCGGCGGGGACGTCCAGACCTCCGGCGGGCCGTGGCGGATCGGCATCGCCCACCCCCGGCGGCCCGGCGACCTCGCCGCCGTGCTCGGCGGCCACGACCTCGCCATCGCCACCTCCGGCACCGCCGAGCGCGGCGCCCACATCCTCGACCCGCACACCGGCCGCCCCGCCGACGGCCTCGCCTCGCTCACCCTGGTCGGCGCCCCCGGCACCGGCATCGCCCGCACCGACGCCTGGGCGACCGCCGCCTTCGCCATGGGCCCGGACCGCGCACTGACCTGGGCCGCCCGACGCCCCGGGGTGGAGGCGCTCGCCGTCCTGCCCGACGGCACGAAGCGCTGGACCCCCGGACTGCCCGGCCACCTGCCGCCCTCCGGCCCCGCCGACTGGCAGC
This sequence comes from Kitasatospora sp. NPDC127060, assembly GCF_042724935.1. NCBI lineage: Bacteria > Bacillati > Actinomycetota > Actinomycetes > Kitasatosporales > Streptomycetaceae > Kitasatospora > Kitasatospora sp. NPDC127060. The sequence continues at coordinate 40,044 of NZ_JBHXEG010000019.1, read as the reverse complement.
CCGCCGCGGCGCACTGAGCCCTCGCGGCAACTCGGCTTCCGCCACGCCGAGTTCACTCCATCAGGTGAACCCGACGATCATGTCCCGCTCCCACCGGCCCGGTCCGTCGATAGTGGGGGAACCACCGGGCGCCGAGGCGCCCCGTTCCCCGACGCACCACCCACCAGGAGCCGCTCATGCTGACCGAGGCCGCCCAGCGGGTCGAACTGGTCTTCACCCTCTTCGACGCCAACCGCAACGGCGTGATCGAGGCCGAGGACATCGAGCTGATGTCGACCCGCGTGGTCGAGGCCGCCACCGAGTCCGACGAGTCCGCCAAGCAGGCCGTCCGCGCCGCCTTCCGGCGCTACTGGACCACACTGGAGCGCGAGTTGGACGCCGACGGCGACGGCGTGGTCAGCCGGGAGGAGTTCCGCGGCTTCGTCCTGGCACCCGAACTCTTCGGCCCGACCGCCGACGAGTTCGCCGAGGCGCTGGCCGCCCTCGGCGACCCGGACGGCGACGGGCTCGTCGAACGGCCGCTGTTCCTGACGCTGATGACCGCGATCGGCTTCGAACCCGCCAACACCGACGCCCTGTTCGACGCCTTCGGCCCCACCCCCGACGACCGGATCACCGTCGCCACCTGGGCCGACGGGATCCGTGACTTCTACAGCCCGGACAAGGCCGGCATCCCCGGCGACCGCCTGGTCGGCCACCCGGCCGCCTGACGTCACCGCCGCCCCGAGGAGGCACCGTGGCACCCGTCGTCGCACTCGCCGTCGGCCGGGGAACGGGCGCGGAACTCGCGACCGTCTTCGAGCAGGCCCTGCACCGGATCGCGCAACTCCACAGCACCGCAGTGGAGATCACCCGGTCGCCCCGGACGTACCACTCCTACGTCTCGCTGCGCGAGGAGGTGGCGGACACCGAGCGGATCCGCCGCCTCACCCAGGAGGACGCCGAGCACTACGAGCGGTTCTGCCGCGACCAGGCCCGGAACGGCGTCCCCGCGGTCTTCCGCACCGCCATCAACGCCCAGTCGCTCTACCTGGTGCGCCAACGCCTCCAGGCCGTCAAGGTCGAGCCGATCACCGCCGGGACGGCCTCGCTGCTGCTGGTCCGGGACGAGGCCCAGGGCTTCTACACCGGCGAGAACCGGCACTCCCCCGGCGTGGTCACCCGCACCATGGAGTTCAGCCGCGACACCACCCGCGCGGTCCTGGAGTACGCCCTGCGCCGCGCCCGCCGGCACTGGCCGGACGGCGGTCCGCAGCGGATCGTCATGGCCTACAAGTTCCACCTCCTCGACGGCGCCCTGGACGACTGGGTGCGCGAGCTGTCCGACCGGCTCGGCGTCGACGTGGAGCTGTTCCAGCCCGACACGGTCAACCGCAACCTGATCACCCACGGCCCCGCCGACCGCACCGTGATCGTGGCCGGCAACGAGTGGGCGGACATCATGCACGTCGTCCTGCTCGACCGGTACGGCTCCGAGCGACAGGAGAACCGCTGCACCGAGAACGTCCATCTCCACCCGGAGCTGGCCGAGTTGGTGGAGTACCAGACCGTGCACGGCTCCGCCGACGACCTCGCCGGCAAGGACACCGTCAACCCAGTCGCCACCCTACGAGCCGCCGCCGTGATCGCCGAGCGGCACGCGGGCTGCCCGGGCGCGGTCGCCGCCCTGGAGGCCGCCCTCGCCGCCGTCGGTCGGCAGGGCATCAGCACGCCCGACCTCGGCGGGCGGCACTCCACCACCGAGGTCGCGGCCGCCGTCCTGGACGCGCTGGCGGCCCCCCAGGCCCCGGACCACGCAAGGGTCGCGGTCGGCACCGCGCCTGGCACCGCTCCCGACACCGCCATCGGCACCGCCATCGGCACCGCTCCCGACACCGCCATCGGCACCGCGGCCGACGCCACCGTCGGCGCCCACCCCGGACCGGCCGCGTGAACGCGCCGCCGCCCGGCCAGGTGAACGCGCCCCCGCCCGGCCGCACCGCCCTGGTCGTCGTCGACCTGCAGAACGACTTCTGCGCCGGACCGGTGGCCGCCGCCCGCTACCCCGGCGACCCGGCCCGGCTCGCCACCGTCGCCGCCAACACCGCCGACGCCGTCGAGACGGCCCGCGCGCACGGCGTCGAGGTGGTGTTCGTCCGCTTCCTCGGCGATCCGGCACACCAGGGCGCGAGTTGGCGCCACCGGGACGCCGCGCTCGGCAAGCGCCCCAAGTGCCTCGACGGCAGCTGGGGAGCCGAGTTCACCGGCGTGGCCCCGCAGGACGGCGAGGCGGTGTTCACCAAGCACGCCTGCTTCGACGCCTTCCTCAGCCCGGGCTTCGAACGGCACCTGGTGGACGGCGGCGTCCGGCACCTCGCCCTGGTCGGCGTGTTCGCCGACGTGTGCGTCGACAGCACCGCGCGCACCGCCTTCCAGAAGGGCTTCCACATCACGGTGCTCGCCGACTGCACCGCGGCACTGCACCTGCCCGACGAGGCCGTCCTCGCCTTCATGCGCCGGGTGTACGGCGCCCGCGTCACCACCCGCGACCAACCCGCCGTCTGGACCAGCCACCCCGAGCCCCCCGTCCCCGCACAGCAGGAGCGCGCATGAGTGTCGGTGCCGCCGAAACCCGCACCCCGTCCGGAACCCCCGGCACCCCCGGCCTGACCGAAGGCGTGGGACTCACCGCCCTGCTGGTCGCCGCCGCCCGGGCCGTCGAGACCCACCGCCCCGACGCCCTCGCCCGGGACCCGTACGCGGAACACTTCGTCCGCGCCGACCCCGCCACCGCCCACTGGCCCCGCCACCCCCGGGACGTCCCGGACGGCGAGGCCGACCCGCTCTGGGGCCGCCTGGGCCGCTACTTCGCCCTGCGCACCAGGGCGTTGGACGACCAGCTGCTCCGGGCCGTCCAACTCGGCGCCCGGCAGGTCGTGCTGCTCGGCGCCGGGCTCGACACCCGGGCCTACCGGCTGGACTGGCCCGCCGACTGCGCCCTCTACGAGATCGACCGGCCCGAGGTGCTCGCCTTCAAGCAGCGCGTCCTGGACGGCCTCGACGCACAGCCCACCGCCCGACGCCACACCGTCGCGGCCGACCTCCGCACCGACTGGGCCGCCGCCCTCACCGCCGCCGGGTTCCGCCCCGACCAGCCCACCGCCTGGCTCGCCGAAGGCCTGCTGCTCTACCTGCCCGGCACGGTGGAACGCGACCTCTTCGCCGTCGTCGACCGGCTCAGCGCCCCCGGCTCCACCCTCGCCTACGAAGCCAAGCTCGGCGTCGAGTCGGCGGCCGTCCGCGGCAACCCCGTCTACACCGCCACCCGCGAGCGGACCGGCATCGACCTGCTCGCCCTCTTCGACGCCGAACCCCGCCCCGACACCCCCGCCGACCTCACCGCCCGCGGCTGGTCCACCACCGCCCACACCCCCTTCGAGTTCACCCGCCACTACGGCCGCGGCCCCCTCCCGGAACCGGACGACACCCTCGCCGCCAACCGCTGGGTCTTCGCCGTCCGGCCGTGATCCCGCTGCCGACCGAAGGCCACGCACCCCCTGATGCCGCTGCGGCCGTCAGACGTCGGACGGTAGTCGTCCGTCGTAGCGGAGTTGCGGCATTGCCCGGGCGCCGTCCTCCTCAGGCTCCGGCGCCGCCGTCCACCGGCACGATCGCGCCGGTCACCATGGAGGCCCGGTCGCTGAGCAGCCAAGCGGCCGCCTCGGCGACCTCTCGGGGCTCGGCCATCCGGCCGAGCGGGGTGGCCGCGTTGATCACTTCGACGATGCCGGGGGACGCCGCCTCCCACGCATCGATCATCTCCGTGGCAGTGCCGCCGGGGGTGATGCCGTTGACCCTGATCCCCTGCCGCCCCCAGGTCACGGCGGCGGTCTCGGTGATGCTGTTGAGCGCGCGCTTCATCGCGCCGTAGGCGGGCAGGGCCTGGTTCGCGCGGCGGCTGCCGATGCTGGAGGTGTTCACGATCGCCCCGCCACCGTTCCGTCGCATGAGCGCGGCTTCGGCCGTCATGGCGCTCCAGTGCGCCCGGAAGTTGACCGCGAACTGCTCCTCGATGTCCTCGTCGCTGGTCGTCTCCAGCGGGCCCGGCCGCTGGATCGCCGCGCCGTTGTTGAACGCGCCGTCGAGCCGCCCGTGCAGGTCCTCGACGCGGTCGAGCGCCGCACGGATGCTCGCCCGGTCGGCGAGGTCCAACGTCACGGCATCCGCGACGCCGCCGTCGGCGCGGATCTCGGTGACGATCCGCTGGAGGGCGTCGGCGCCGCGGGCGGCGAGCACGACGGCGGCGCCCTCGCGGGCGAAGAGCCGGGCCGCAGCCGCCCCGATGCCGCGGCTGGCGCCGGTGATGAACACGACCTTGCCGGTGAGCAGGCCGCTGGGCGTGATGTCAGTGGTGTTCGTCATGCCGACAGTGTCGGATCGGCCTCCCCGCCGGATACAGGCACAGGCGGTACCAGGATCCGCCGACGCACGGCGTGCAGACTCGGGGTATGGACAAACAGGAGCTCGGAGCGTTCCTTCGCAGCCGTCGCGAGCGGCTCCGCCCGCAGGACCTCGGCCTACCCAGCGGACCGCGACGCCGGACACCGGGTCTTCGCCGCGAGGAGGTCGCGGTCCTCGCGCACATCTCCACGGAGTACTACGTCCGGCTCGAACAGGGCCGGGCACCGCGCCCGTCGGGCGAGGTCCTCGCCGGGATCGCCGGGGCGCTCCGGCTCACGGACAGCGAGTCCGACCACCTCCACGTCCTCGCCGGCACCGCGCCGAACCGCCACCGACTGCACCGGCGCGACGTGCGCCCGAGCATCCTCACGCTCCTCGAACGGCTGCCGCAGACGGCAGCGTTCGTGATGTCCGCCGCGTTCGAGGTGCTCGCGTGGAACCACCTGGCGGGCGCGCTCATGGGGGACTTCACCGAACTCGCCCCACCGGACCGCAATCTCGCGCGGCGGGCATTCCTCGGCCCGACCCGGCCTGACTCGACGCGGTACGGAATCTCCGACGTCGCCGAGTTCCGCCGCCACGTCGCCACGGGGCTGCGATCCGCCCTCGCCCGCTACCCGTCCGACCCGGCGGTGACCGACCTGGTCGACGAACTGCGCAACGCCAGCCCGGAGTTCGCCCGGCTCTGGGAGCAGCGCGACGTCCAGGCGGCGCCGGTGCTCACGAAGACCTTCCGTCATCCGGTCGTCGGGGAGATCACCGTCGACTGCGACTCGCTCACGCTCGCCGACCGCGACCAGCACCTCGTGCTCTACAGCGCGCCGCCGGACTCTCCTGACGCCGAGGCGCTGGCCTTCCTGAACGTGCTCGGAGCCGCGAGCCTTGACCCGGGCGGATCGCTCTGACGGAGCCGGACACGGCGTCCGAGGGCTCGTCGGACCGGTCGGGCATCGAGGTGTCGGGGCGCCGGGCCCAGCCGTCGCGGGCCGGGCGCCGCGGCGAGGCTGAGGACGAGCAGGAAGAGCCGGGGCCGGGCGGCGCCGCGGCCCGGCCGGGCGCGTCGCCGTGTCCGCCGCTCCCCCGCAGGAACGGGCCCGCGTCAGTCCCGGCCATCAGCCCGTCCCGGACGTCAGCCGGTGCCGGACGTCAGCCCGTCCCGGACGTCAGCCGGTGCCGGTCGGCATCCAGCCGACCTGGATCAGGGTTCCGGACGGGTTCTCCGGCGTCACCTGGATCCCCTCGCCCGGGCGGAGGGGCTGGGGGGCGACGGCGCCGAGCAGGGGACCCTCATGTTCCTGGCCGGGAAGTACCACGCCGTGGGGGCCCAGGTCGCAGACGGTGCGGAGGAAGGGCTGGGAGGCGCGGGCGCTGCCGGCGCCCTCGCAGCGGCGGGCGAGGATCACGCGCAGGCCCAGTTCGCGTGCCTGGGGCAGGAACTCGACCAGGGAGGACAGCGGGTCCTCCTCGTCCGCGGCGAGGTCGGCGGCGATCAGCTCGTGGTCGTCCACGATCAGGAAGACGTCCTTGTGTCGCCGATTGCCCGGTGTACGGCTGTTCGCGGCGACCCGCAGGGTCCGGGCCAGGGTCTCCAACTCCGGGCCGCTCGAAGCGTGGAGGACCAGGTAGTCGGGCGGCAGCGCGTCGAGCAGCGCGTGGCGACGGTCGAAGACCAGGAAGCCCACCTGGTCCGGGGTGTAGCGCTCGGTGAGCTGCTTGACCAGGAAGCGGAGCAGGGCGGTCTTCCCGGAGCCGGCGTCGCCGAACACCGCGAACAGCGGGTCGGTCTCGAAGTCCACGAAGACCGGCGCCTGTTCGGCGACGCCCAGCCCGATCGCCACGCCCTGCGGGGCGTCGCCGCGCGGGAGCCGGCCGGCGTCCACCCCGGCGGGCGCGGTCGTTCCGCCCTGCGGCACCACGAGCGCCTCGGCCCGGCCCGGGCGGTGGAGCTCGCGGTCGTCCTCCTGGATCATCCGGTGCAGCCTGGTCACCACCGGTCCCGGCTCGACGGCGAACTCCTGCCCCAGCCGCGCCCGCAGCCGCCCGAAGGCCTCCAGGGCCTCGGCCTTCCGCCCGCACCGGTAGAGGGCGAGCATCAGCAGGGCGCCCAGCCGCTCGCGCAACGGGTGCGCGGCGACGAGCAGTTCGATCTCCGCGACGAACTCCTCGTGCCGCCCGAGTGCCAGCCCGGTGGCGTACAGGTCCTCGGTGGCGGCCAGCCGGCGCTCGGTCAGCCGGGTGCGCTCCCAGGAGGCGTACGGACCGGGGACGCCGTCCAGCGCGGAGCCCTGCCAGAGGTCGAGCGCCGAGCGCAGCAGCTCGTGGCCTGCGGCCAGGTCGCCGGCCTGCTCCGCCTCCGCGGCCGCGGCCAGCCGCTCGGTGAAGACGGCCGCGTCGAGCGAGCCCCGGTCGACGGTCAGCCGGTAGCCGTCACTCACCGACTGGAGGAGATCGGCCGCACCGCGCGACCCGGTGCGGTCGCCCAGGGCGTTGCGCAGCCGGGACACATGGCTGCGCACCACCGCGCTGGCATCGGGCGGTGGTCGGTCGCCCCAGACCGCGTTGATCAGGCTGGCGATCGGCACGGCCGCTGGGGCGTGCAGGAGGAGGGCGGCGAGGACGGCCTCCTGATGCGGTGAGCCGACGCGCACCGGCTGCTCTCCACGCAGGACGCGCAGCGGGCCGAGCAGGGAGTAGGTGAGGCGGCCGTCCCGGCGCGCGGTCGGTGGTGCGACTTCGAGGATCAACTCCATTGCGCGTCGGTGCAGTTCGTTGAGGCGGGTCCGCTCCGGCTCCACCGAAGGCCCGGACAGGCCCGGCAGCGGTGTGCCCCGCCAGAGGTCGAGGGCCTCCTCGGCGTGCCGCCTGGCCGAGCCCGGGGCGCCGTCCGCGAGGGCGGCCTCGGCGCGTTCCAGGGCCCGTTCGAAGAGGACGACGTCGATCTGTTCGGCGGCGACGTTCAGGACCCAGGTGTGGCCGTCCGCCAGCTCCTCCAGCACGGCTCGCGGAGCCGAGGGCGAGTTGAGCAGTCGCTCCAACTCCTGTACATGGACCCACACTTCGTCGATCTCCTGGGCGGACGAGGTGTGCTGGGGCCGGACCGCGTCGAGCAGGACCTCAGCCCGGACGGGACGGCCCCGGTACCTCAGCAGGGCGGCGAGCACCGCCCCCCGCTCCTGCGGACCGAGGTCGATCGGCTCGTCCCCGCGCCAGACCCGCACCTCCCCGAGCAGGGTGAACCTGAGCGGGGGCTCCGGTGTGCGGTCGGGCCGGCGCAGGGCGCCCGAGGCGTCGATCCGCCGGGCGGCCTCGGCGGCGGACGGCCGGCGGCGCGGGTCCGGGTGCAGCAGTTCGAGGACGAGTCCTTGCAGGGCCTCGGGGACGCCGGTCTGCTGGAGGAGGTTTCCGAGGGCGTGGAGGTCGTCCGCCCGGTCCGCCGGGCCGGCCCCCGCGAGGTCGATCCCGAAGTCACCGAGGACCGGGCGGCCGTCCGGGCGGATGAGGATGTTGGCGGGCTCGATCCTGCCGTGGGTGATCCCGCGACCGTGCAGGTAGTCCAGCGCCTCGGCGACACCGTGGGCGATCGCCGCCGCCTCGTACGGGGGCAGCGGCTCCCCGTCGAGCATCGTGCTCAGGTCGGGGCCGTCGATGAACTCCATCACCAGGAAGAGGCGTTCGGGGTCGATGCCGGCGCTCCGGCAGGCGACGATGCCGGGGTGGTCGAGGTCCGCGAGCCTCCCGGTCTGCTCCAGGAACGGGTCCGCCCCCACGGCGGCGGGCAGGCGTTCGCGGTCGAAGGTCTTCACCGCGACGGTCGTGCCGTCCCGTTCGTCCCTGGCCCGCCATATCTCGCTCTGCCGGCCCTGGGCGATCCGCTCGATGAGGCGGAAGCGGCTGGCGAGCAGCGGCTGTTCGGCCTCCCTCCGCTGGTCGGCACGCCAGTGGCCCTCGAACTCCCAGATGTGGACGTGGGTGTCCCGGTCGCCGATCGAGGCGATCACGCAGCGGTTCTCGTCGCCGGTGATCCCGACGATGCTGCGCGCCCGGCCGGGGTCGATGACAGCGGCGGGGAAGGACTCGACGGTCGAGGGGTCGTCGGGCCGCCAGCGGTGGAGGCGGCCGGTCGGGTCGACGCCGATCAGGAGCGAGGGGCCGTCCGGCTGGGGCAGCGTGGTCATCGCCCAGGAGCGGTGGTCACCGGCGAGGCTCGGCAACTCCGCTACCACGGAGGCGTCTTGTGGGCTCCATAGGCGCATCCGGCCGTTGAGGTCCACCGTCCAGAGGTACCGCTGCCCGTCGGCGTGGTCGATGGGCGCCAGGGCCACCAGAGGTTCGGCCAGGGCACGGTGGCCCGTCACGAAGGAGCCGTTGCCGGTATCCCAGTAGAGGAGGCCACCGACGACCCCCGTCGTCACCAGGACGAAAGGCGAGTTGCTCGCCTCGGCCAGGGCGAAGACGTCCGAGATCTGCTCCTCCAGGGCCAACGGGGGCCGCGCCTCCTGCCCGGTCGTCATGTCGATGTAGCGGATCAGGCGGTCCGCCCCGCACACGGCGAGGCAGCCTGGGGGGTGCGACACCGCGGCCATCGCCAGCGCCGGACTAGGCAGCCGGAAGCTCCGGACGTTGGAGGAGGAGTCCCCCGCCCCGGCCCGGCCGACCAGGGCGGCCAGTTGCTCGTCCAGGTGCCAGGTCGCCAGTTCGTCCGGGCGCCGGGGCATCCGGTCCAGCAGGTGCTGGAACTCCTGGGCGTGCTCGATCCGTTGGTAGGCGTCGCCGAGGCGGTGGCGGATCTCCTCGCGAAGTTCGGCCTCGGTGAGGAAGCCGAGGGTGATGGTCGTCGCGGACCGGAGGAAGGGCTTCCCCTGGCGCGTGTCGGTGGTGACGATCAAGCGGCCCGCATCGGAGTCGATCAGCTGGGCGAGTTCGCGCGGGAACAGGGCGCCCGATCCCAGGTCGTCGACGACGACCAGCCAGTTCGGGTGGTCCCTGACGGTCTCGCCGAGGGGCTCGGTACGGTCCGCGGCGAGGGCGGCCCGCAGCCGCTCGAATCCGTTCCCCACCGTGCGGGCCGTCCGACCGTCGATCCAGTGGACGAAGGCGTGCCGGCCGCCGTGGCGCTGGGCGTACTCCTGGACGAGACGGCGCCGGCCCATGCCGGGGGCGGCCTCGATCACCACCATCCGGGTCCGGGTTCCCCCGGGCTCGCAGGCCTCGGCGAGCAGGCGGAGTTCGTGGTCCCGCCCGATCATCCGCGGTGGGTCCGGCGGGCTGACGATCGGCGGCGGCGGGGTGAGCAGCGCCCGGATCGCCCGGCCGGCCATCGCGCTGCCCAAGTTCCTTGCGATCGCCGCGTGTTGGCCGCCAGCTCCGGCCAGCACCGTCGCCGCGACCTCGGCGAAGGGGCGGCTGCGCTCGGGCAGCCGGTGGCGGCCCTCCCCCGCGCTCGCCGCCAGGGCGCGGAAGTCGAGCGTCCCGCCGAAGGTGGCCGCGACCCGCCCCGAGACCTTGGCGAGCACGTGGTCCAGCACCCGTACCGACTCGGTGCGGGTCAGCTCGCCCAGCAGTTCCTCCCGGACGTCGTCGACGAAGTCGTACACCACTTCGTCCGGGTCGGCGGCCTTCTCCCGCACCTCGATCAGCCCGGACAGGAACAGCTCGGCCAGCTCCCGCTGCCCCGACTCCGGCACCGTGGCCCGCTGGACCAGCCGCATCACCGGCAGGCTGAGCGGTGCCGCCGCCAGGTGGCAAGCCAGGCGGTAGGCGTTCGGGGAACTGCCGGCCCGGAAGGCGGCGACCCGGTCGGCGGCCGGGCGCGGGGCGGTGTCCCCGGCGCGGGGGCGGCGTGGCCGGGGCACTCCGCTGAGGGGTGCGGCGAGCATGGGCGTCCAGCCGGTGGTGCGGCCGGCGGTGAGGTCGGCCCAGGGGGCGAGCCAGTCGGCGTCGATCTCCAGCAGCGGGAGCCAGCCCACTGCCGCGCGCGCGGCTTCGCCGGCCCTGCCGCGCGGGATGCCGGGCAGGGTGGTATCGGTGCGCAGGACGGGCACGGGGCGGCCATGGGTGGCGGCCCGGGCCTCGACGGGGGCGGGGCGCAGCGCGGTCCGGTGCCAGAGGCGGCGGGGCAGTACCTGGAGGGCGGCGGCCGGGCCGGTGGCGGCGGTGCGGGCGAGGAAGGGCACCAGCTCGGCGCCGTACCAGGCGGGGCCGACGCCGTCGGTGAGGACGAACAGGATGCGGCGCCGGTGCGGGTCGACGAGTGGGCGGGCCCAGTTGCGGTCGCGCCCGGCGGACTGAGATACGGCGGACTGCGGTACGGCGGGCTGAGGCACGGCTGTGCGGCGGCGCCGGAAGGGGGTGAGGTGCGGGGTGTCCCGGTCGGTGTCGAGGGACCAGGTGCGCACCTCCTCGAAGGCGCCGTGGCGTTCCAGCAGGGTGGCGAGTTCGCCGGCGAGGTCGTGCCAGACGGCCATGGTGGCGCCGGTGTCGACCAGCAGGTCGACGGAGTACCGGGGCCGGGCCCGCTGCCAGACCGGCAGCAGGACGCCGGCCTCGGCGGTGGCCGCCGCCGTGGCCTCCTCGTCGAGGTGCAACGGCCGTCGGCCGCCGGGGCGTTGGGTGAGCGGTCGGCGCAGCGGGCGCAGGGCGCGGGCGATCGCCAGGGCGCCGGGCAGGGCAGTGGGCCGGGTGACCTGGACGACTTCGGCGGCGGGGGCGACGGCCTCCGGCCGGCCGGGGCCGGTGGGGGCGCCGCGGGGGTGGAGCCGGACCTTGGGGTCGGGCCGGGGGGTGGTGGGCGCGGGCGGTTCGGGTTCGGTCGGCCGGTCGGGCCCGGGGTCGGGCCCGGGGTCGGGCCCGGGGTCGGTCCGCTGCGGGGTGCCGGGCGACGGGGTGACGGCCGTCGGTGGCGCGGGCCGGTCGGCGGGCTGCTCCGGGTCGCCGTCGGGCAGCGGGCCCAGGCCGGCGAGGCGGGAGATCCACAGCACGTCGGCCAGGTCCTGCGGCTCTGCCTGCCCGCCGTCGGGGGCGACCAGCGCGGCCAGCGCCTGCCGCAGCACGGACCGCGCCGTCGACTCCCCGGCCGCACCAGGGCCCGTGCCGATGTCGCTACTCACCCGACCGCCGCCTCAGCCCTCGTTGAGCGGGCGCAGCAGGACGTCGTGGATGACGTCGCGCCCCGGTCCGCTGCCCCACAGGCCGCGCTCGGCCATCAGCAGGGCGTTGAGCAGTTGGTCGTTGGCGAGGTCGGCGCCGTCCTCGCGCTGGCGGCGGAGGAACTCGCTGATCAGCGCGACGCGTTGGGCGCCGTCGGCCGAGCGGTCGGCGCCGAGGTGGGCGGCGACCATGGCGGCCAGCCGGTCCTCGGTGGGCGGCTGGATCTCCAGGCGGACACAGCGGCGCAGCAGTGCCGAGGGGAACTCCCGTTCGCCGTTGCTGGTGAGGACGACCAGCGGGAAGCGGGCACAGCGCACGTGGCCGCCGCGGACGGTCGCCCGCCGGCCCGGGTCGGCGGTGGCGACCTCCTGCGGGACCGGGCCGAGGCGCTGGAGTTCGGGGATCTCGAACTCGCCCTCCTCGAACACGTTCAGGAGGTCGTTGGGCAGGTCGATGTCGCTCTTGTCGATCTCGTCGATGAGGACGACGCGCGGGGTGCGCCAGGGCAGCAGCGCGGTGCCGAGCGGGCCGAGGCGCAGGAACTGGCCGATGGCGGGCGGCTGTCGGTCCGGGCCCTCGGGGGTGCGCAGGCCCGCCTCGTGGAGCCGTCCGATGGCGTCGTAGGTGTAGAGGCCGTCACGCAGGGTGGAGCGGCTGCTGATGGGCCAGCGCAGCACCGGGCCGAGGCCCAGCTCGTGGGCGACGGCGTAGGCGAGGGTGGACTTGCCGACGCCGGGCTTGCCGGTGATCAGCAGCGGGCGGCGCAGGTGGAGGGCCAGGTTGACGAGGTGGATCTCGCGGTCGTCGGCCTGGTAGGCGATGGCCTGCTGGATGCGGCCGAGCCGGCGGGCGGTCGGGCCGGCGGCGTCGTCGGCCGGGGGCGGGGGCAGTTCGTCCTCGCTCTCGACCCAGTCGCCGAAGGAGCGCCAGGCGGGGGCGGGCGGGAGCGCGGCGATGCCGCCGTGGGGCACGCCGGTGCCCCGGTAGATCCACCAGTTCTCGGGCATCGTTACCGCCTCGTCCTCGTCGTGCTCATCGTGTGCCGCTCCGTCGTTTGCCGCACCGCCGACTGCTGCCCCGTCGTTGCCGTCCGCATCACACCATCCCCGGAAAGCCGGCGTCCTGATCCGGGTCCATGCAGTTGGGGTCGTCCCAGAACAGGGTGACGCCGTCCTGGGCCGGTGCCGCCCTGGTGACCTTGCGGTGCCGGTGGACGGCCTCCGGCAGGTGGGCCAGGGAGCGTGGGCGGTCGCGGCGCAGGGCGTCGACCACGTCGGTCGGGGCGCCGGGCGCCCGGCGCCACAACATGGCCGGGACACCGTCGAGTTCGACGGCGTCGAGCACGGCCGCGCGCACCCGGGGGTCGAGTTCGTCGTACGGGGTGTCGAGGCCGAGGCAGGCCACGGTGGGCCGGCCGTCGAGCCAGCCGGGCAGGTCGGCGGCGCGTTCGGGGTGCAGCGGCGGCCAGCCGATCCGGTCGACGGCCTCGCAGTCGGGCGTGTCGGCGAGCAGGTGCTCTGAGCGCTCGTACCAGGCCGGGATCTGCAGCCAGGGGTTGGTGTAGCGGTCGAGGTAGCGGACCACCACGGGGTGCAGCAGTCCGATCCGGTGGCCCGTGGGGGTCGGGGACCACAGGTCGGCACTGTGGCCGAGCAGGGCCCTGGGCAGCAGGAACTCGATCCGGACCGGGCTGCGCCGGTTCCTGGCCAGCTCGGTGAAGAGCGCCTGCCAGCCGGCCAGCCGGGCGCTGCCCTCGGCGACCAGGTCCTCCAGGGCGAGCGAGTCGGCGGCGACCAGGTCGTGGAGGCGCTCGATCGGCCCGCCGGCCGCCGGCTGGCGGTAGCAGGACGCCCGGAGGTGGTAGCGGGCCGCCTCGATGTGCTCCGGGGTCTCCGCTTCCAGCCGGATCTGCACGATCAACCGGCCGGGCGCCTCCTGTCGCGGCGCCGGGCGGGCGGCCGTGACGCTGCTCAACAACACTGACAAGCTGCCGAGTTGTGGATGGCGAAGGGTCAGCTCACGGTCCCGCGCCAGCCCGTCGAGGAAGGACAGCGCATGCCCGGCGTCGGGCCCGCCGAAGCGGTCCAGCAGCCGGCCCAGGATCTCCGGCAGCGTCGTCCGTTCGTCGATCCGGTGGCGGCCGGGGGCCTGCGGGGGCACGTGGCCGATCAGTTGGTGGGGGCCGGGCGGGGGCGTCAGCGCGCGCAGCAGGGCGATGACGCGCAGCAGCAGCTCGGGGGCCAGACCGGTGTCGGCGGTCAGTGCCAGCACCACCAGCTCCAGCCAGGGCAACGCACCGTCGTAGGGTTCGTGGGCCCTGAGCGCCTCGCCGAGCGAGCCGAGCACGGCCCGGGGGTCGGGGGCGCGACGGATGCTCCGCAGGATCTCCCGGACGTGCTCGCGGGCGGTGTCGGCCTCCTTGACGTCCAGGTGGAACATCCGGGAGGACGGGGAGCGGCCCATCGTCTCCAGGACGCCCTGCCGGAACTCCCGCCGGGAGATCCCCTGGAACTCGAAGAGGATCTCGGTCAGCAGGCCCTCGGCCGCCTCGATCGGCGGCGCGGTGCGGCACCCCGGCTCGACGGCGGCCTGCGGCGACCAGTCGCCGTACGCCCCTGCGGTCATCGCTCTACCTGCTCCCCGGGCCGCCGGCCGCCGCCCGTTCCACCAGGGCCCGGAGCCGCTCCAACGCGCCGTCGTACGGGGCGAGTTCCTCCAGTGCCGAGGACAGCGCGCGCAGCGCCGCCGGGGCGTCGCGATGATGGCGGCAGCGGCGGACGATCCTGAACAGGTGGTCGCGGCGGTCGGCACGCTCCTCGACCTCGAACGAGTGCGGCAGGCCGAGGTGTTCGCCCATCCGCTCCAGCAGGTCGAACCGCCCGTCGGCGCGCGCCGTGTACGGGACGGCCATCAGGGCCGCCACCAACTCGGCGTCGGTGGGCAGCGGTTCGGACGGCCCCGGCGTGACCGATATGACCGGCGTGATTGACATGACCGGCGCGACCGGCCGGACCGCCGGGCCGAGGAAGGCGAGCAGCGCCGCCAGCGGGACGTACCAGCCGCCCAGGTCCTGCCTGTCCGAGCGGGTGCCCTTGAGCACTCCGCGCACCAGGCCGTCCGGCCCGGCCAGCATGCTGCCGCTGAAGCCGGGCTGGACGAAGCCGGTGACGCCGACGAACTCCCCGGAGCGGCCGACGACCCGGAGCGCCGCGGTGTCAGCGCTGGCGCCGGGTGTGGGGGTCTTCGTGGAGTAGCCCAGGGCGGTCAGCCAGGTGCCCGGCTCGGCCTCGCCGTCCGCCAGCGACGCCACCGGGTGGCCGGTGCCGGCCAGCGTCGGGACGTCGAGCAGCGCGAGGTCGGGGAACGGTTCGAACGAGCCGCCGCCCATGGTGTCGGGCTCGGCCCGCACCGCCCCGGGCTCCACCGGATGGGCGCCCGAACCGTGCCGGACGGCCAGCCCCTCGGCCACCCCGGAGCGGTCCAGCACGACATGGGCGCAGGTGAGCACCAGGCCGGGGGCGACCAGGAAGCCACTGCCCCGGAAACCCTTCAACGCCTCGATCCTGACGGCACAGCGGTGCAGCGCCTCGGCCCGGGCGCCGTCGAGGTGCGGGCCGGTCACTCCGCGACGGCGGGGGTGGCGGCCTCGGCACCCTCGGCACCGCCTACGGCCGTCGCACCGCCCGCCGGGCCGCCGTTCGCCCGCTCGCGCCGCGCCGCGAGGTCCCAGGAGAGCTTGACGGTCAGCCCCGCCTCGCTCCCGGCCTCCGCGATGATCCCGAGCAACTGCCCGGACTTCACGGCCAACTTGAGCCCGAACTCGACCTCGAAGGAGTCCGGCGCCCCGGACCCGCCCTGGGCGATGGTCTCCGCCGCCCAGCGCCCGATGCCCTGCACCGTGCCGCGCACCTGGTCCAGCGAGAGCGCCACCGCCGAGCCGACCCGGGCGGCCCGGTCCCGCAGCGCCACGTCGCCGAAGCCGTCCTCGTCCCCGGCCGCGGCGAAGCCCACCTCGCCGATCACCTCGGCCCGCACCGTGGTGCCGTCCCCCAGGTCGATCGTCTCCACCGTCACGTCCCCGGCCACGCCGCTCCCCTCCCGAACGTCCGAACCACGCGTCGGAGCCACCGGCCGGGCCGCACGCCCGAACCGCCGCCCCGGCCCGCAGCCTCCCCGACTGCGCGCGCCACAATACCGCGACCGCGCGGCCTGCTCGATCATCTTCTACCGGTCCGGGGCCTCCTGCTCCTGGTAGGTGACGGGTGCCCATACCCGGATTCGGGCGGAGCCCTCACGGGGTGCGGGCCCGCGCCTCAGCGGCAGCGCTGCCGGGCTCGGGGCAGCTGCCGGTCACCGTCCGACCTTGCGGGCCGCCGCCCGGATCGCCTCCGTGTACGGGGTGTCGAACGCCCTGGTCTCCGGAGGGAGGTCCTGGAAGGGGACCAGGGCGCGATGGGTGGCGTTCACCGACTGCATCCAGGCCGACCAGGCGTCGTGGACGTCTTCGTCCGTGACCAGTTCCCCCTTCGCTCGGAGCAGGACGGCATAGCTGCGGAAGAGGGCGTCGGAGTCGGCCGGGGGCACGGCGGTGGGCGGCAGGCACGAGCGGATGAGATCGGCGAGATCGTCAAGATAGGTCATTCGAGCAGTGTGCCCGTGAGGATGACCAGATAGACCGCCGCGAACACCCAGGGAACGAGCCGTTCGGAGATGCCGAGTTCCGCGTACCGCTTGTAGCCCGGGCGCGGGGTCTGTTTGAGGTGGCTCCACTCGTCGGTGAAGACCTTGGCCGGCAGGTTGTTCTCGATCGCGTTGATGACTTTGAACTTCGCGGTGTTGAGGTCCCGGTAGCTGCGCAGCTGGAGCCACCACGCGAGCGACAGCGTGAGGCCCGCCGCGGTGACGGCGACCACCGCCCACCACGCCGTCTCCCGCAGCTGGGGGATCCCGAGGCCGACGACGGTGACGAGGGCGGTCTGCACGGAGAGGAAGAAGGCGTTGGCCGCGCCGCGGCGGGCGGACACCCGGTCGGCCATCTCCACCGCGAGCTTGTACAGCTCCAGGAGTTCCGGCGGCTGACCCGGCTCCGGCTCCTCGGGGGGACGTGCGGATGCCGTGCTCACCGCCCACCGCCCGCGGTCCCCGGCGCCTCGGTCTGCCAGGCGGTGACCTGCCTGATGACGAGGATGAGCAGCACACCGGCCGCCAGCAGCAAGGCCGAGAGCAGGGTGGTCACGTACGCGCTGGACAGCGCGTCCTGCTCGCCGCCCCACTCCCCGGAAGCCATGCGCCATTGGATCGGCTTGACGAGTTGGGCCAGGAGGTAGCACACCCACCAGGCCTTGACCAAGGTGGCAGAGGCTCGCAGCCGAGGAGCGCTGGCCTGCCAGATGTCCGAGACGACCTGGTAGGGGTACCAGAGGTTGGCCACCGGGGACGTCCATGCCCCGACCACCCACAGCCGGGCCCGGCGCTGCGAGTCGCGGCCCCCGATCGCCTCGGCGTTGACCCGCGCCCGCCACAGCCAGACGAGGAACGGCACCCCGGCCGCGATCCAGACCACGAACATCGCCGCCACCGACGACACCACCGTCGTGAGCACGTCCGTGTCGGCGGCCTCCAGATCCGCCTCCGTGGCCGCCCCGTTGATGTAGTCGTGGATGAGCAGGTAGTCACGCCAGCTGGTCACCGCGAGCAGCACCTCCCGCAGGACGGCGACCGCGATCAGCACCACCGCGGCGGCGGCCCAGCCGGCCAGCGGCCTGCGTCGATCCGTGCGGGCGTCGCTCGTGCGACCGGTGCCGCCGTACTGTACGTCGTTCATGGTTTCCCTCCGTTGACGTCGCTGTCCTCGAAGTCACACCGGACGCCGCGGGCCGGCGCCGGTTCCGGCTCGGCGCTCTCAGCGACCGGCGAGTTCGAGCAGCCGGAACAGCAGGACCAGGACGGCGATCGCCACCGCGCCCTTGCCCAAGGTGACGAGCATGTTGCTGTCGCTGCGCATCACGACCATCCGGCCGCGGACGCCCACCGCTGCCAGTGCGGCCTTCATCGCGCGGACCGTACGACGCGCCGGTGAGGGCTCCCCGATCGTCTCCAGGCCCGTCCTGACGCGACGTAGGAGCCCACCGCGAGGGGCCTCCGGGTCGGGAACGGGCCGGACCGCCCTCACCTGCGGTGTCCAGTCCGGGCCGAAGGTGACGGCGGCCGAGATCCAGGACGTGTCCGTCGCCACCCCCTCCAGCGGCAGCGGCACCGGCAGTCGGCCGTCCAGGCTGTCGATCGCCTCCCTCACCCGGCCCGGTGTCAGCAGGAGCAGCTTGCGGGCGGGCTGGGTGGCGATGACCTGCTCGATCTCCCACCGCAGTCCCTCGCCGACGCCCACCCGCAGCACGATGAGTTGAGCCAGGTCCATCAGCCGCAGGATCGTCGGCTTCCAGTCGTCCAGCGGCAGGTAGAACCGTGCGGCGCCGAGGAGCGGCAGCGGCTCGCCCGGCCTGCCCACCGCGATCATGGGGCCGAAGGCCCGCAGCGCGGCGGCGAGTTGTTCCTCCCGGGAGTGGATGTTGAGCTCCTGTCCGTCGTCGATCTGTGCCGCGGTGCGGTCGTCGGCGAAGCTGCGGAGGTAGAGCACGGGTCGGCGGCCGTCGGCCCGCAGGGCGGCGACCGCGTTCCGCGTCGAACGGGGGCGGGTGTACCGCAGGATCAGGAAGCCCACGCCGATTGCGACCAACCCTCCTGGCAGCATCTCGAGCTGGACGGCCACTGGCGGAACGTCCATATCCGTTCGCCGGGCCTTGGCGACGAGGAACATCCCGCCGACGAACAGGGTGTAGCCGAGGCCGCTCGCGATCAGGAACAGCGGCCGGCGCCACGGTGGATGCCGTTCGGCGAACCGGCCGACCGTGCGAACGGCTTCCGCGGTCGCCGCCCTGCGCCGGCGGCGCAGCCGGAGCGAGGGCCCGGCGAGCGCCAGGGCGACCGCCGCGAGCCAGAGCATGGCCTGGGTCTGGGTACGGAGGTCCTGGTCGAGAGTCGCCCGGTCCCGCTCGACGTCCGCCGCGAGCGCGCCGGCCCGCTCCCGGGCGGCGGCCCCTTGGCGATGGCCCACGAGATCGGTGGCGGCGGCGACCGTGGCCCGGGCCCGGCCGGGCGGTGCGTTCTCCTCGAACCACGCCCGCGCCGCGCCGACTTCGGCACGGGCGGTCGGGTCGCCGCTCGCGTAGCGGTTTACCAGGGCGGTGAACGCGGTGGCGCGGGCAGCGCCGTCGTGGAAGCGGTCGTGGTCCTGCCGGGTCTCAACTGCGGTGATCGCCAGGTGGAGCGCGACGTAGGCGGCGAGGAGCGCGGTCACAGTGATCACCCGGGCCAGCGTCCGCAAGCCGGAGGACATCCAGAGCCCCTGCGCCGAGCGCCCCCTCGTGCTCATCACTGCCTCCGGCAGAAGAGGTGGTGCACGTCCCGGACGCTTACATGATGTGGCACAACTCACCAAGAACTGAAGAGATTTGAGCGACATATGAGCCACGGGGCGGCTCCCCCGACCTGCCGGGGCGACGGTTTGAGCGATTCTGCGCAGAGCACCTTCGGCCTGCCCCGATCCGGGCGGCGGCATGCTCAGAACTGCGCCCAGGATTGACATGAACCACCCGAAGCAGCAAGCTGCTCTTTCGAAACTGCTCAAAACCTGCGTTCTTCAAGCATCTTGGATCATCCGATCAAGCACGCACGAAGGCGGTAACTGCGGTGGACAAACGTGTACTGGTCCTCGTCTCGGCGTGTGCCCTCGGTGCGCTCGCCCTCACGTCCTGCGGAAGCGGCGGCGGCGGGGGCGGCGGGACCGACGCCGACGGGAAGGTGACGCTGAAGCTGGTGGCCGCCGACTACGGCGACAAGGAGTCCAACAGCTCGAAGAACTACTGGAACAAGGTCGCCGCCGACTTCACCACGGCCAACCCCGGTATCAAGGTGGACGTCCAGGTGGTGAACTGGAACGACATCGACAAGCAGGTCAAGACGATGATCCAGAGCGGCAACGTGCCGGACGTCCTGCAGACCGGCGGCTACGCGGACAAGGTCGCCGACGACCTGCTGTACAAGGCGGAGGACGTGCTGTCGCCCGCCACCCGGGCCGATCTGATCGACAGCTTCGCCACCGCCGGGCAGGTCAAGGGCGTGCAGTACGGCATCCCGTTCGTCTCCTCGGCCCGGGCGCTGTTCTACAACAAGACGGTCTTCCAGCAGGCCGGCATCACCCAACCGCCCACCAGCTGGGAGGAGTTGCGCAAGGACGCCGAGCTGCTGAAGGCGAAGGCGCCCGGGGTCACGCCGTACGCGCTGCCGCTCGGCCCGGAGGAGGCCCAGGGCGAGAGCATGATCTGGGAGCTCGGCGCCGGCGGCGGTCCGACCGGCAAGGACGGCGGGTACACCCTGAACAGCCAGGCGAACATCGACACCTTCCGCTGGCTCAGGACCAACCTGGTCGACCCGGGGCTGACCTACGCCAACCCGGCCACCACCGACCGCAAGACCGCGTTCGCGGACTTCGCGGCCGGCAAGGCGGCCATGCTGAACGGGCACCCGTCGCTGATCCAGATGGCGCAGGCGGGCAAGGTCGACTACGGGGTCGCGCCCATCCCCGGCAAGGACGGCCCGCTGAGCTCCACCCTCGGGGTGGCGGACTGGATGATGGCCTTCAGGAAGAACGGGCACGGCGACCAGATCCGCAAGTTCCTGGACTTCGCGTACGCCAAGGACAACCAGCTCGCCTTCGACGAGACGTACAACCTGATGCCGGTCACCAAGAGCGCGCTGCAGGACCTCACCACCGGCGGCAAGCACCAGGACCTCGCACCGTTCTTCGCCCTGCTGCCGAACGCCGCGTTCTACCCGCTCGGCGACACCACCTGGGACGCGGTCTCCGCCGAGATCAAGAAGTCGATCGGCAGCGCCGTCTCGGGCGACCCGGCCAAGGTGCTGGGCGACCTGCAGAAGAAGGCCCAGGCCGCGGTCGCCGACAAGTGACGGCACCGGACGGACGACGCCCGTGAAAGGCGACCCCGTGACTCCCTCCTCCCCTGCCCGCAGCCGCCGTCGACTGGGCCCGCTGCCGTGGATCGCCCCCGCCGTGCTGCTGATCGCGACCGTGGTGCTGTGGCCGGTGTACGAGATGGTCCGCACCTCGTTCCTGCGGGTCAGCACCAGTGGTTTCGTCCGCGGCTCGGCCGGGCTGGACAAGTACCGCAAGCTGTTCGGCGAGGCCGACCTCGGCCATGTGCTGCTCGCCACGGTGGTCTGGACGCTCGCCGTGGTCGGCCTGACCATGCTGCTCTCGCTCGCCCTGGCCCAGCTGTTCGACCAGCGCTTCCCCGGCCGGCGGTACGCCCGTTGGGCGCTGATCGCGCCGTGGGCGGCGTCCGTGCTGATGACCGCGATCGGCTTCCGCTGGATGCTCGACCGGACGGCGGGCGTGCTGAACACCGCACTGACCGACCTCGGGCTGATCGACGGACCGCGGGACTGGCTGGGCGATCCGTCGACGGCCTGGCCGTGGATGGTGTTCGTCGCGGTGTTCGTCTCCCTGCCGTTCACCACCTACACCCTGCTGGCCGGCCTGCAGACCATCCCCGGCGAGCTGTACGAGGCGGCCCGGGTGGACGGCGCCTCGCGAGCGCAGGCCTACCGGCGGATCACCCTGCCGCTGCTGCGCCCGGCCTTCCTGGTCGGCGTGGTGATCAACCTGATCAACGTCTTCAACTCGTTCCCGGTGATCTGGGGCATGACCCAGGGCGGCCCGAGCAGTGACACGGCCACCAGCACGGTGTTCATGTACCAGCTGAAGGACACCGACATCGGGGAGTCAGCGGCGATGTCAGTGGTCAACTTCGCGCTCGTGGTGCTGCTCGTGCTGGCCTTCCTGAAGGTCAGCCGCTGGAACCAGGAGGAGAGTTGACGTACCGTCAGACATCTCGGAAGCGGCGGCTCGGCCCGCGCACCCTGGCGCTCGCGGGGGCGGCCTGGCTGCTGGCGGCGCTCTTCCTGCTCCCGTACCTGGAGATGGTCGTCACCGCGCTGCGCCCGGCGGACGAACTGCGCGACGCGACCTACCTGCCACGGCACTTCGCCTGGTCCAACTTCCTCGGCGTCTGGCGCGACTCCACCCTCGGCGGCAATCTGCGGGTCACCCTGCTGGTGGCCGGCGGCTCCACCGTGCTGGCACTGCTGGTCGCGCTGCCCGCCGCCTACTACACCGCCCGGGTGCGCTACCGGGGGCGCAGGCTGTTCCTGCTACTGGTGCTGGTCACCCAGATGTTCCAGCCGACCTCCCTGCTGGTGGGCCTCTACCGGGAGTTCTACCAGCTGGACATGCTCAACTCGGTCTGGACGCTGATCCTCTGCAACGCCGCCTTCAACCTGGCCTTCGCGGTCTGGATCCTCACCGCGTACATCTCCTCGATCCCGGTGGAACTGGAGGAGGCCGCCCTGCTGGACGGCCTGGGCCGGCTCGGGGCGCTGCGCCGGGTGGTGCTGCCGCTGGCCCTGCCGGGCGTGGTCACGGCGCTGATCTTCACCTTCATCTCCGCCTGGAACGAGTTCGTGATGGGCCTGACGCTGTCCACCGCCCCGAACGCCCAGCCGCTCACCGTCGGCATCAACAGCTTCATCGGCAACTACACCGTCCAGTGGAACTACCTGTTCGCCGGTTCGGTCGTGGCGATCATGCCGGTCGTGGCGCTGTTCGCCGTGATCGAGCGGCACGTGGTCTCCGGGCTCACCGCCGGATCGGTCAAGTAGCCCGCCGGCGAAGTAGCCCGCCGGTCAAGCAACTCATCAGTCAAGCAGCCGGCAGAGAAAGACGATCGAGCCACCGAGTCGACAGGAGAACCCCCGTGCGCCTGCTCCGACCCCGCCTCCGACGAGCCGCCCTCGCGGCGGCCCTCACCAGCATCGCCGCCTTGGCCGGCCCCGTGCTGCCGGCCCGCGCCGCCGCCCCCGCCGCGGCCGTGCTGGACGGCGGCCACCAGAACGTCAGTTGGCAGAGCCCCGTCTACGCCAAGGGCACCACGGGCGGGGCGAGTTCCTGCCCGGCCGCCGCCCAGGACCCGGACGGCACGGTCTGCGGACGCTTCGACCTCACGGTGAACGTCCCCGACGGCTACTGGAACGACAACCCCGAGGGGGGCGTGCCGATCTCCGTCCAGTGGCAGAGCCCCACCGACGACTTCGACCTCTACATCTACGACGCCAACGGCAAGGAGGTCGCCGAGAGCGCCGGCACCGCCGACCCCGAGGCCACGGTGATCCCCAAGGCCTCCGGCACCTACCACGTACTGGTCGTCCCGTACGACGTCCACGGCGGCTCCTTCACCGGCCGCGCCTACCTGCCGCAGACCGCCGACGCGGGCGCCCTCACCTCCTTCAGCGGCGGCCACGGCAGCTACGACATCACCGCGGGCACCCTCAAGGCCGAGGTCGACTTCCTCGCCGACGACCAACTGCGGCTGCGCGCCGCCCCGGACGGCACCATCACCGACCCGGCCGACCTCACGATGATCCGCAAACAGCCCGAACTCCAGCCCGACACCTCCTCGTTCGACGCCGGCGACTACTACGGCATCCGCTCCGGCCACGTCGTCCTGCGGGTCTACAAGCACCCCCTGCGGTTCGGCCTCTACCAGGCCGACAACCGCACCGCGATCTGGCAGGAGGACGCCCCGCTGCGCTGGTCCACCAGCGGACTGCGGCAGAGCCTGGCCCGCGGCGCCGACGAGCAGTTCTTCGGCGGCGGCGAACAGAACGGCAGCTTCTCGCACCGCGACCAGACCGTCCACGTCTCCAACAGCACCAACTGGAACGAGGGCGGCTACAACAACTCCCAGCCGTTCTACGTCTCCACCGCCGGCTACGGCGTCTTCCGCAACACCTTCGCCCCCGGGATCTACGACTTCGGCTCGCCGGTGCGCACCGGGCAGCAGGAACGGCGGCTGGACGCCTACTACTTCACCGGCGACGTCAAGTCCGTCATCGGCCAGTACACCTCCCTGGTCGGCAAGCCCTTCATGCCGCCGGTCTACGGCCTGGAACCCGGCGACTCCGACTGCTACCTGCACAACGCCAACCGCGGCGAACGCCACACCACCGACGCCCTCAAGGTCGCCGACGGCTACGTGCAGAACCAGATGCCGCTCGGCTGGATGCTCGTCAACGACGGCTACGGCTGCGGCTACGAGAACCTCCCGCAGACCGGCGAGGGCCTGCGCAAGGACCACGCCCAGCTCGGCCTGTGGACCCAGAACGGCCTGCCCAACCAGGCCGAGGAGGTCAAGGCCGGGGTCCGGGTGCGCAAGCTCGACGTCGCCTGGGTCGGCAACGGCTACGGCTTCGCCCTCAACGCCTGCGACCAGGCCAAGGCCGGCATCGAGGACAACAGCGACGCCCGCGGCTTCGTCTGGCTACCGGTCTCCTGGGCCGGCGCCCAGCGCTGCGGCGTGCTGTGGAGCGGCGACCAGAGCCTGTCCTGGGACTACATCCGCTGGCAGATCCCCACCTACGCCGGCGCCACCATGTCCGGCATCGCCTACGACACCGGCGACGTCGGCTCGATCTTCCGCCGCGACCCCGAGATGTACACCCGCGACCTGCAGTGGAAGGCCTTCCTGCCGACCATCATGACCATGGACGGCTGGGCCAGGGACATGACCGGCAAGGAGCAGCGCGACCAGCAGCCCTGGCTGGACGGCGAGCCCTACACCTCGATCAACCGCAAGTACCTGCAGCTGAAGGAACGGCTGCTGCCGTACATGTACACCCTGTCCGCCGAGGCCACCCGCACCGGCATCGGCGCGGTCCGCCCGCTCGCCCTGGAGTACCCGCACGACCCGGCGGCCCTCGGGCCGAACGCCAAGTACGAGTTCCTCGCCGGGCCGGACTTCCTGGTCGCCCCGGTCTACTCCGACACCTCGGTGCGCGACGGCATCTACCTGCCCGAGGGCACCTGGACCGACTACTGGACCGGACGCACCTACCAGGGCCCCACCACGATCAACGGCTACTCCGCCCCGCTCGACACCCTGCCGCTGTTCGTCAAGGGCGGCTCGATCGTCCCGATGTGGCCCCAGGGCACGCTGTCCTGGCAGAACCGCGACCGCACCGAACTCGACTACGACCTCTACCCCCAGGGCGACTCCAGCTACACCCTCTACGAGGACGACGGCGTCACCCGCCAGTACGGCGCGGGCTCCTCCGCCACCCAGCGCGTCGACGTCCACGCCCATGGACCGGTCACCACCGTCGAGGTCGGCGCCAGCGAGGGCGGTTACACCGGCAAGCCGGACGCCCGCTCGTACCGCTTCACCGTCCACGGCCGGTCCGCCCCGCACCTGGTCGTCACCCGCGGCGGCCCGCTGCCCCACCTCGACTCGGCCGCCGCCCTCGACTCCGCCCCCTCCGGCTGGTACCACGACGAGGCCACCGGCGTGACCCAGGTCAAGACCCCCTCCCTCCCCACCGCCGAGGCGTTCACCCTCCACCTGATCCACTGATCCGCAGATCCGCAGATGCATGGATCCGTAGATCCGTAGATCCGTAGATCCAAGCCGACCACCTGACCGCCCCCACCTGTCCCGGGGCCACCCCCACGTGGCTCCGGGACGGGCGTCCGGCGTTCCCGGACGACACGCGGTGCGCGCAGCGCCGACATCCCCCGCATCGACGTGCCGGCCCTGATCGTGCACGGCACCGCCGACCGCATCCTGCCCGTCGACAGCACCGGCCGGCCCTTCCACCGCGCGCTGCCCTCCGCCGAGTACGTGGAGATCGAGGGCGCACCGCACGGCCTGCTGTGGACCCACGCCGAGGAGGTCAACGCGGCACTGCCGGCCTTCCTCGCCAAGTGACCGCGGGCCCGCCCCGCCCCTGGGCCCCGGCCTCCCCACGTCCTGCCCGGACGGAAGGACACCGGGCGGCTCAGACCGTCCGGAAGACCGCCGGCGCGCACTGACCGGGCAGGAGCTGATTTCCGTCCAGGAATGCCGGGTATGCGAAGAAAAGGAGGTGAGACGGCCAGCGGGCGCCTTGCCCGTCCTGGCCTCCGAGGCGCCGGCGTCGGCTGCGTCCTTCGGGCCCGGAGCCGGACCGCAGCCGGATCACCGGCCTCGACGGCCGGCCGGTAGGGGCGTCGGTCCGGTCCCGTGAGGTGAGAGATGCTCCTGCACCTGGTCGCACGGTTGCCCGCAGCGGGCTTGGGCCTCGCACTGGGGGTACCCGTCCGGGGAGCCCGTCGGGTTCTCCCGGCGGTAGGGGCTGCCGTGCAGGGGGCCGTCGAGGCTGCTGAGGCCGGCGTGCGCGCCTCCGCGCGGGAGGCGGCGGCGGTGTCGTCCGCGGCGGTGCGGGTGGGCCGGGTCGGCGTCAACGCGGTGACGCCCGGGCGCGGGTACTGGCACGCCGGATCCCGGGTGCAGCTTCCGCTGCGTCCCGGCCCGGGTGCCACCGCCCGGACCGTGGAAGCGGCGGCGAAGCGGGTGGCGGCCGGGCTGACCAAGCGGCCGGACGTGCTCGCCGCCTACTGGGACGGCGGGCTGGCCCGGCTGGTCGTGCAGATGACCCAGGACGCGGTCACCGACCGGGTGGTGGACCGGGCGACCGAGTTGGCCGCCGCGCAGAAGCTGGAACGTCCCGACGAGGACGTCCTGGAACCGGCGCACCCCGGCCACACCGGGGGCATCCGGTCCGGGGCGCTCGCCGTGGCCTGCGACGCGGTGGGCATCGCCACGGCGGTCGCCGCGCGGACGGTCCGCCTGAAGAGCGCGCCGCACCTCGTCACCGCCGGTGTCACGCTGCTGCGCGAGGACCCTCACGTCCGGACGGTCATGCGGCGCCGGCTGGGCCGCTCGGCCACCGATCTGGTGCTGGCCGGCGTCAACGCCGCCGCCCACGGCATCGGGCAGTCGCCGACCGCCCTCGCGCTGGACGCCGCGCTGCGACTGGGCCAGTTGACCGAGGCCATCGCCAGGGCGGCAGCCTTCGACGCCGCCCACGACACGGTCTGCGCGCCGGAGCGGCTGAGCCTGGGCGGCAGTCGGGTCGCCCGCCCGCCGATCCACCGCTACCCGGGCGAGGAGTACCGGGACCAGGCGGTCACCGGAACGCTGCTCGGCGCGGCCGGAGCGCTGCTGTTCACGCGTGACGTGCACGAGGCGGCCGAGGCGCTGCTGGCCGGGAACCCGAAGGCCGCCCGCTACGGCCCGGCCGCCTTCGCCGCGGCCCTGGGCACGGAGCTGGCCCGCGAAGGCGTCCTGGTGCGCAACCTCGACCGGCTGCGGCAGCTGGAACTCGTGGACACCGTGGTGCTGCACCCGCAGGCGCTGCGCAGCACCCGGCGTACCGTCCTGGACGTCAGTCCGAACGTGAGCGAATGGGACCACGACCGGCTGTGGCAGGCCGCGACGGCGGCCCTGGAGTCGGGCGCCCAACAGCCGGGCGCCGAGCAGTCGGACGCCCAACAGCCGGGTGGCCAGGAGTCGGGCGGCCAACGGTCGGGCGGGGAACCACCGGGCGGGGAAGTGGAGTTGGACCTGCGCCCGGTGCCGGACCAGGGCGAATCGGACACCGGACTGATGATCGCCTCGTCGGGCGGTGAGGATGTCGGCACCGTCCTGGTCGGCTGGGAGATCGACCCGCTGGCCGAGGCGGCCCTGGATGCGGCCCGCCGGGCCGGCCTCCACGTCGTCGTCCAGGACGACGGAACACTGGGTGACTTCGCCGCCCTCGCGGACGAACTCGTTGGCACAGAAAGGCCGTTGGCCGAGGTGGTCCGAGGGCTCCAACGCGACGGCCGGGTGGTCCTGACGGTGGCTCACGTCCCGAGCGGTGACGCCGCGACGAAAGAGGAGCTGAGCCAGGCCGGCCGAGAGGTGCTGGCCGGGCTGCTGCGCAGCGACATCGCCGTCTCGCTCACCGACGAGCGCAGTGCGGTCGTCTGGGGCGCGGACGTCCTGCTGCTGCACGGACTGACCGGGGCGTGGCGGCTGCTGGCGGCGATCCCGGCCGCACGCGCGGTCGGGGAGCACTCCAAGGTCTTCGCCGAGGCGGGTGCGGCGCTCGCCGGGCTGATGGTGGTGACGAGGGGTGCGCGTTCCAAGCTCCTCACCTTCCCGCTCGGCTTCCGGGTCAGCCCGGTCAATGCCGCCGCTGCCGCCGCGCTCGCCTCCGGCTGGCGGGCCGCCCTCGGCGTGAGCGTCGATCGCGCGCCGCACCCGCCGCCCCGGGTGCCCTGGCACGCCCTGCTGCCGCAGGAGGCGTTGACCCGGCTGCGAGCCGGCGCCGAGGCGCGCGAGCCGACCGTGCCGGCGGGCCTGCGGACGATGGCGGGCAGGGCCGTGCGACTCCCCGTGTTCACCCCGGCACGCCTGACGGTCCGTCTGCTGGCGGCCGTGCGTGCCGAACTGCGCGATCCACTGACCCCGCTGCTCCTGGTCGGGGCGGTGGCCTCGGCGCTGCTGGGGTCCACCGTGGACGCGCTGCTGGTGGTCGGCGCGATGGCCGTGAACGCGCTGGTCGGCGGCGTGCAGCGGCTGCGCGCCGAGCGCGCGCTCGCCGGCCTCAAACTGGGTGAGCGTCAAAAGGCCCGTAAGGTCGTCGACTTGGAAGCCGGGCGGACCAGGACGGTGGAGGCCGGGCGGCTGACGCCGGGTGAGGTGATCGAGCTCTACACCGGTGACGTGGTGCCGGCTGATGCCCGGCTGCTGGAAGCCGAGGATCTCGAGGTCGACGAGTCCTCACTCACCGGTGAATCGCTGCCGACCGGCAAACAGGTGGACGCCACGCCACAGGCTCCCGTGGCCGAGCGCCACTGCATGGTCTTCGAGGGCACCACGGTGGTCGCGGGACACGGCCGCGCCGTGGTGGCCGGTACGGGTGACCAGACCGAGGCCGGCCGAGCGGCGCAGCTGGCCTCGCGCGCCCAGCAGGCCCCCGGCGTACAGGCCCGGCTGCACGAACTGACCAGCGAGACGCTGCCGTTCACCCTGCTGGGCGGCGCCGCCGTGACCGGCCTTTCGCTGCTTCGCGGCCGGCCGGTGCGACAGGCGGTCCGCGGCGGGCTGGCGGTTGCCGTCGCCGCCGTCCCCGAGGGTCTGCCGCTGGTGGCGACCGTCGCGCAGCTGGCCGCGACACGCCGGCTCAGCCGGATCGGCATCCTGGTCCGCACCCCGCGCGCGCTGGAGGCGCTCGGCCGGATGGACACCGTCTGCTTCGACAAGACCGGCACCCTGACCGCGAACCGGTTGCACGTGGACCGGGTCGCCACCGCGGACGGTGCCGAACACCCGGCGGACGCCGCCGATGCGGCGCCGGTGCTCCAGGCCGCCGCACTGACCTGCCGCACCCCCGAGGCCGAGGCGGGCGTCCACGCGCACTCCACCGATGAGGCGATCCTCGTCGCGGCGCCGCCCGGGTCGCCGTGGACACCCGGCGCGGTGCAGCCGTTCGAGGCCAGCCGCGGCTACGCGGCCGCCGTGGGGACCGGCGCGGACGGTGCGGAGTTCCTGCTGGTGAAGGGCGCACCCGAGGTCGTCCTGCCGGCCTGCGAGAACGCCCGCGGGGACGCCGCCGCACAGTCCCTGGCCGCCGACGGCCTGCGGGTGCTGGCGGTCGCCAGTGCCCGACTCGGGCCCGACGACGAAGCCTCCGAGGCGCTGGCGCGGCCCCCGGCGGGCATGGAACTGCTCGGGTTCGTCGGGCTGGCCGACACCCCTCGTCCCAGCTCCGCTCCGCTGGTGGCCGACCTGCGCGAGGCCGGCGTGCGGCCCGTCATGCTCACCGGCGACCACCCGCGGACCGCCCGAGCCGTCGCCGTCCAGCTCGGCTGGCCGGACGACGTCGTGGTGGTCACGGGTGACGAGCTGGCCGCCCGGGACCGGGCCGGGCGGACCCGCCTGTTGCGCGAGGCCGGCGTGGTGGCCCGGGTCGCGCCCGAACAGAAGTTGCACGTGGTGGAGGCGCTCCAGGAAGCCGGGCAGGTGGTGGCCATGGTCGGGGACGGTGCGAACGACGCCGCCGCCATCCGTGCCGCCGACGTCGGTATCGGCATCGCCGCGCGCGGCTCGGCGGCGGCCCGCAACGCGGCCGACCTGGTGATCACCAGCGATGACCTGTCGATGCTGGTCGCCGCCGTCGCCGAAGGCCGTGCGCTGTGGCGCAGCGTCGCGGACGCGATCAGCGTGCTGATCGGCGGCAACGCCGGCGAGATCGGCTTCTCGGTGCTCGGCACACTGCTCTCCGGCTCGTCGCCGCTGTCGACCCGGCAGATCCTGCTGGTCAACCTGCTCACCGACATGTTTCCCGCCATGGCCGTCTCGGTCACTCCCCGGGACGAGACCCTCGACGAGCGGCCGGACGGCGGGTCCGCCCTGGGGGACAGCGCCCCCGTCGGCCTCGCGGCGCTCGGCGACCCGCTGACCCGGCAGATCCGCCACCGGGGCATCGTCACCACACTCGGCGCGAGCACGGCCTGGCTGATCGGCACGATCACCCCGGGCTCCGCGCGGCGGACCAGCACGATGGCGCTGTGCGGAGTGGTCGGCGCCCAACTCGCCCAGACCCTGGCCGGCCGGCGCCACAGTCCGCTGGTGCTGGTGACCGTCCTCGGATCGGCCGCCGTACTGGTCGGCCTGATCGAGACGCCTCTGGTCAGCCGGTTCTTCGGCTGCACACCCCTCGGCCCGGTCGCCTGGGCCGGAGTCGCCACCGCGATCGCCGTCGCCGCCTGGGCACCGCGCGTGATGCCGACCCTCGACCGGCGACTGTCGGCGCGCGGGGCGCGGCTGGGCACGTGAGCCCGCGAGGGGAACCTCCGTGCCAACGGTGGGGGCGAGCTGGCGCGCCGAGGTGGTGGCGTCATGGCTCGCCGCTGAAGGCCCGGGCCCCGTCGGCGTTTTGTCCCGCCCTGGGCGGGCAGCCGCGTCGGGTGTGACGACGCACGGTGGGGCGAGGGAGGTGAAGACCGCCACGAGGCCGATCGACGACGACCGGCGCGGATCCGCCACGGCCGGCGGACGCAGGTCGAGGACTGCATCGGGCACCTCGGCACCGCCAGCGGTGTCCGGCGCCTTACGGATCACCGGACTGATCCCGTACGGCGCGGCTCAGGGGATATCGAGGAGCGATCATGGTGAAGGTTCTGCTCGTACTGCTGTGTCTGGTTCTGCCGTGGCTGGCGGTGCTCATCAAGGACGGCCCGAGCATGAAGGTGCTGTGGGCCTTCCTGCTCCAGCTCTGCGGCCATGTGCCCGGCGTCGTCTACGGCATCTACCAGGTCGTCCAGGACTGACGTCCGCGGTACGGCGTCCGCATCGCGCCCTCGCCCGGCTCAGGGCGAGGCCTCCCGGCACCGGGGGCGGGTCCACCCGATCGGATGAGGAGATGCTCGCCGGTACGCGAGCACAACCTGTTCCCGATCTCGTTTCCCGTCCCCGCCGTGTCTACCGGTCGACCCGTGGGGTAGGCGCGGGCGTGATCGCGGCGAGCACGGAGGTGAGCATGCAGATCAGGACCGACCCCGTGGCGGACCCGTGGGGCAGCCGCACCCCTTGCGGCCCGGGGGACGGCGGCGGCCCCGAGTGCTGGGTCCTGGCACTGCACCCGGCGCCGCGGGAGCGACGGTGACTCCCGCTTCCGCGATCGGCCGCGCCCGGTGCTCCCCCGGCGCGCCGCCCGTACTGCCGAGACCGCGCGGACCCATCGGCGCCGGCCTCATCGCCGCCCTGCTCACCCCTCCCGACCCGGCCGCGCGGATCGCGCCCGCGCCGATCGAAGACCCGTGGGGCGAGGACCTGCAACTCGCCCTGCACGTCTGCTACGAACTGCACTACCGGGGCTTCGCCGAGGTCGACCCCGACTGGGAGTGGCACCCCGGGCTGCTGACCTCGCGAGCCGCGCTGGAGCACGCGTTCCTCACCGCTGTCCGGCAGGAGACCGGCGAACCGCCGCCGCTGGCCCGGGCCCTGGCCACCCTGCTGGCCGACGACAGCGGGGACACCGGCCCCTCCCACCACCTCCTCGACCACGGGGAACGCTGGCAGGCGCGCGAGTACCTGGTGCACCGCTCGCTCTACCACCTCAAGGAAGCAGACCCGCAGATGTGGGTGGTGCCACGCCTGCCGAACCCCGCCAAGGCCGCGCTCGTCACGGTGCAGTACGACGAGTACGGCGGCGGCCACCCCGACCGCGCCCACGCACAGCTGTTCGCCGAGATGATGGCGGACCTCGGCCTGGACCCCACCTACGGGCACTACCTCGACGACGTCCCCGCCCCCGCCCTGGCCGTGGTCAACCTGATGTCGCTGTTCGGCCTGCACCGCTCCCTGCGCGGCGCGCTCGTCGGCCAGTTCGCCACGGTGGAGATCACCTCGCCACCCGGCGCCGCCCGCCTCGCGGCGGCGCTGGAGCGTCTGGGCGCCTCCCCGGGTGGCACCCTGTTCTACCGGGAGCACGTGCTGGCCGACGCCGTCCACGAGCAGCTCGTCCGCCACACCGTCATCGCACCCCTGGTCGAGGACGACCCCGCTCTCGGCCCCGACATCGCTTTCGGCATCGCCGCCGCCACCACCGTGGAAGCACGGCTCGGGACCCACCTGCTCACCTGCTGGCAGCACGGCCGCAGTTCCCTGCGCACGCCACTGCCGGACGCACCCGCGACAGCGGAGGAAACCTGATGCCAGAGATCAGAGCGGCCGAACCGGGCAGGCGCCACACCATGCTCCTCCTCCGGCCTCCTGGCGTGTATCCCGCCCAGGGCGACACCGCGCTTCTCATCGACGCGCTGCGCCGCGAACGGCTGCGGCCCGGGACCCGGCTCCTCGACCTCGGCACCGGCAGCGGAGCCGTGGCCCTGGCCGCAGCCGAACTCGGAGCCGCAGTCACCGCCGTGGACCTGTCCCGGCTCGCGCTGGCCACCGCCTGGGCCAACGCGCGGTTGCGCCACGTGCGCCTCAAGGTCCGCCACGGCGACCTGACCCGCCCGGTGTCCCGCCGCCGCTTCGAGTTCATCGTGTCCAACCCGCCCTACGTGCCCTCGGCCCGGGACCGGCCGCCCCGGCACGGCATCGCGCGGGCCTGGGACGCCGGGCCGACCGGCCGCCTGCTGCTGGACCGCATCTGCCGGCAGGCGCCTCGGCTGCTGACCGCGCGCGGGGTACTGCTGATCGTGCAGTCCTCTCTGGCGGACCCGGCCGCCACCGTCCGAGCCCTCCATCAGTCCGGGCTGCGGGCCGGCGTGGTGGCGGCCACGACCCAGCCTTTCGGGCCGGTCATGTCGCAGCGGGCCGGCTGGTTCGAGGAACGCGGCTTGATCGCCCGCGGCGAGCGGGCGGAGACCTTGGTGGTGGTACGCGGTGTCCGGCCGTGACGACCAGCGGGTGCCACGCCTGCGGCTGACCGGCAGCGGTCCGGTGCTGGTCGACGGCCCGGTGGAGATCGTGCTCCCCGACGGCCGGAGCATCCGCGCCGACCGCCCGGTGACGGCGCTGTGCACGTGCCGCCGCAGCCGCCGTTACCCGTTCTGCGACACCAGCCATCGCGACCGCGACCGCGACCGCGACCGCGACAAGAACGGAGAGACGGACACCTGAACGCGCCCGCCACCGGACGACCGGCCCCCGTGCATGGGCCGGACGACTCATGGCACACCGGCCGAACTCTGCGAACCTCGGGAGGGAGGGGGAGGGACCACCCCTTCCACCTCCGCAAGAACTCGGCAAAGGAGGCGAGACGCATGCCCGGCATCCACCACCAGGTATCACGTCCCCCCACGACGCCCGCTCCGGAGGAGATCGGACGGCTCGGCTGGGTCGTGCTCGGATCCTCGGTGGTCGCCGCCGACGCGATCAAGCACGCGCTGTCCGGTGTCGTCGCGATCGCCAAGACGATGACGCACCCCGCCCCGCCGGACTCACCCGTGCCGGAGCGGCCCGCCCCGGCCGTCGGCGCCGGCGTCGACGAGAGGGACGGATGGATCTTCATCACTGCCGTGTTCCTCCTGGCCGGTGCCATGGCCCGCGGCCTCGCCCACATCAAGGGCAGTGTCAGGGAGGCCACGCACCCGGGACACCGGCAGGTACGGGCGTGACGCCCACAGCACCCGGAGCGAGCGGCGGCGGCATCCGAACAGCCGCCTGAGGGAGCCGGTCCACCGGGGGGCGGCGACACTGGCCGGGTGGAAGCCATCACCTCCGACTCCATCGGCGCGGGAAGACGCGCCGACCACGCCGCGCTCCTCAGCGCGATCAGCGACGGCCGGATCGACGCGCGAGTCGGCGTGTGAACCCCTTGGAGGTCCGGTGAGTCGGTGGAAGGTCCTGATCATCCTCGGGATGGCACAGTTCCTCATGGTGCTGGACGCCTCGGTGATGAACGTGTCGATCAGCCAGCTGGTGGTCGACTTCGACACCGAGGTGACGGCGATCCAGGCGGTCATCACTCTCTACACGCTGGTCATGGCCGCCTTCATGATCACCGGCGGGAAGCTCGGCGACATGTTCGGACGCCGCCGGATCTTCGTCATCGGACTCGTCGTCTACGCGGTCGGCTCCACCCTCACCGCCGTCGCGCCCACCCTGGTGGTACTGGCGCTCGGCTGGTCCGTCATCGAGGGTTTCGGGGCCGCGCTGGTGCTGCCGGCCCTCGCCGCCCTGGTGGCGGGCACGTACCGGGGCCGCGACCGCTCGACCGCCTACGGGGTCATCGGCGGACTGGCCGGGGCGGGGATCGCGGTGGGACCGCTGCTCGGAGGATGGGTGACCACGTACCTGACCTGGCGCCTGGTGTTCGCCGGTGAGGCCGTGCTCGTGGTCGTCATCCTCCTCCTCATGCGCTGGATCGCGCCGCAGCCGGCGCCCGAGCACCGCCCACGGCTCGACGTGGGCGGTGTGGTGCTGTCGGTCGCCGGACTGGCCCTCGTGGTGCTGGCCGTCCTGCAGAGCAGTTCCTGGGGATGGCTCCGTCCGCGCAATGCCCCTTTCACGGTCCTCGGGTTCGCCCCGACGGTCTTCGTCATCGCGCTCGGCCTCGCCCTCCTCCACCTCTTCCGCCTCTGGGAGGCTCGCCGGACGGACCCGCTGGTGCGGTTCTCGCTGTTCGGCATCCCCAGCCTGCGCTCCGGTCTGCTGATGCTGTTCAGCCAGAACGTCGTCCTGCTCGGCCTGTTCTTCGCGATTCCGCTCTACCTCCAGGTCGTGCAGGGGCTGGACGCCTTCCAGACCGGGCTGAGGCTGCTGCCCGTCTCGGTCACGATGCTGGTGGCCGCGATGAGCGGTCCGGTGCTGGGCCGGTTCGCGTCTCCCCGGACCGTCGTCCGGGTCGGCCTGCTGGTGCTGTT
This sequence comes from Kitasatospora sp. NPDC127060, assembly GCF_042724935.1. NCBI lineage: Bacteria > Bacillati > Actinomycetota > Actinomycetes > Kitasatosporales > Streptomycetaceae > Kitasatospora > Kitasatospora sp. NPDC127060. The sequence goes on along the minus strand of NZ_JBHXEG010000019.1, from coordinate 5,087 downwards.
CGCCGCGGCCCTGTGGCTGCTCGGCACCATCAAGCCCGACCTCGACGACCTGTCCTTCTCCCTGGCGATGGCGCTGCTCGGGCTGGGGATGGGGATGCTCGCCTCCCAGCTGGGCAACGTCGTGCAGTCGAGCGTCGGAGAATCCGAACGCAGCGAGGTCGGCGGCCTGCAGTACACGGCCCAGAACCTCGGCTCGTCCCTCGGTACCGCGCTGATCGGCGCCATTCTGATCGGCGCCCTGGCGAGTGCCTTCACCAGTGCGCTGGCGAAGGACCCGGCGGTCTCGGACACCGTCCGCCAACAGGCCGGGATCCAGGTCGAGGCCGGGCTCAACTTCGTACCGGCCGACCAGGCCGCCGCCGCCCTCGCGACGACCTCGATCCCGCCGTCGGAGGCGGACGCCGTGATCACCGCGTACCGGGCCGCCCAGCTCGACGGCCTGAAGGCCGGCATCCTGGCCGCCGCCGGGATCACCTTGGCCGGCTTCCCCTTCACCCGCCGGCTGCCCGCCACCCGGCCACCTCGGGGCGAGAACGGTGGTCCGGCGAAGCTCCGCGGCACCTGACCGCCGCCGAAGGGTCGTGGCACGGCGACACCACAAATCACGACTCCCGCCGGCCGCTGCCTCGCCGGGGACAGGGCCTTCCGGCCCTACCGGTGCGCTCGCGCACGCGGCAGACTCCTCGCAGGTTGCGCCCGCACCATCCGGTGCCGGGTCCCGAAGTACGGAGAAGCGATGGCCGACCACGCGGCAGAGCAGTCGATCACCCCCGTCAAGGTGTTCCTCCTCGACGACCACGAGGTCGTTCGCCGGGGTGTCCACGACCTGCTGGACGCGGAGCCCGGCCTGACCGTGATCGGCGAGGCCGCCACCGCCGAGCAGGCGATCACCCGTGTGCCGGCCCTGCGTCCCGACGTCGCCATCCTGGACATGCGGCTGCCGGACGGCGACGGCGTGACCGTGTGCCGCGAACTCCGCTCACGCATGCCCGAACTCGCCTGCCTGATGCTCACCTCCTTCGACGACGAAGAGGCTCTGCTCGACTCCATCATGGCCGGCGCCGCCGGCTACGTCCTCAAGCAGATCAGCGGCACCGATCTCGTCTCCGCCGTACGGACCGTCGCCGCCGGTCAGTCCATGCTCGACCCCGGCGCCACCACCCGCCTGATGGCCCGACTGCGGGGCGACGCTCCCGCTCCGACCCAGGCCTTCCCAGAACTCACCGACCGGGAACGGGAGATCCTCGCCCTCGTCGGCGAAGGGCTGACCAACCGCCAGATCGGCCAGCGACTCTACCTCGCTGAGAAGACCGTCAAGAACCACGTCTCCCGGCTGCTCGCCAAACTCGGCGTGGAGCGCCGGGTCCAGGCAGCCATCATCGCCACGGAGACCCTCGCCGTCCAGAAGCAGGGCACCGGGCGACCCACCCGCTGAACCCGTCTCCGCTGCCCACCGGAAAGCCGCCCGGCCCGCCCGGAACCGGGCCCGCCGGCCGCCGCCCGGGGACCAATGGCCCCTCCCCCACCGGAGGGCGCAGCGCGAGCATCGATGCCATGACACCCGACACCACGTCGTCGCTGGACGAGCGGCAGTGCCTGCGGCTCCTGGCCACGGCCTCGATCGGCCGCGTCGTCTACACCGTGGGCGCCCTGCCGGCCGTCCTCCCCACCCGGTACCTCCTCGACGGTGACGCGGGGGTGCTGCTGAGCGCCGCCGCCGACTCCGAGCTGATCCGGGCCGTCTCGGGAGCTCTCGTCGCCTTCGAGGTCAGCGAGGTGGACGAGACCGACGGCAGCGGCTGGAGCGTGACCGTGCTCGGCCGGGCGGGCGTGAGCGAGGAGCCTCCCCCGGCCGAGATCGCCCCGGCAGCCCGACCCGCCGGCCAGGTGACCGTCCGGATCCGGCCCGAACTGCTGAAGGGCCGAGTCCTGCCCGCCTCGTTACCGCGTCAGTCCAGGCCGGCGGGCGAACGCCGGCCCGCGACATGAGTGCGGCCCGGCGGGCGAACGCCGGCCCGCGACATGAGAGCGGCACCCTGCCCGGGTCAGCCGAGCGGCACCGACCACACCAGGTCCGTCCCGCCCTCCGGCGGGCTCGCGAGTTCCAGGGTGCCGCCGAGGCTCTCGGCCCGCTCGGCGAGATTGCGCAGGCCACTGCGTCGTCCCTGCTCCGGGATCCCGGAGCCGTCATCCCGTACGGTCAGCACGACCCGTGCCCCGGCCGCCTGGAGCACCACCTCGACGCGGCGGGCCTTCGCGTGCCGGGCCGCGTTGCTCAGCGCCTCCCCCAGTACCGCCACCACGTGCTCGGCCACCTCCGCGGAAACGTCCGTGTCGAGCAGGCCTTCCATGCTCAGTCTCGGCGCGAAGCCCAGCGCCGCCTGGGCTTGCTCGACGACGCGCACCACCCGGGCGCGAAGGCCCTGGCCCGCGTTGTCGTCCCGGGCGCGGAGGCCGAAGATCGTCGAGCGGATGATCTTGATGGTCTCGTCCAGGTCACCGACCGCCCGCAGCACCCGGTCCGAGGCACCGGAGTGGTCGATCAAGCGGGCCGCGCTCTGCAGCGTCATCCCGGTCGCGAACAGCCGCTGGATCGCCAGGTCGTGCAGATCGCGGGCGATCCGGTCGCGGTCCTCCAGCATCGCCAGCTGCTCCGCGTCGCGGCGGCGCTCCGCCAGCTCCAGGGCCAGCGCCGCCTGGTCGGCGAACCCGAGCAGCGGGGTGATCTCCCGCTCCGTGAACGGCTGCTCCCCTGACCGCCTGGCCAGCAGCAGCACACCCTCGACCTGCCCGGCGCCCCGGCCGAGCGGCACCGCGACCGCCGGCCCCAGGCCGTCGAAGCGCCGCGGGCCCGCCGTCAACCTCGGGTCGCCCGCCAGGTCGGCCGTCGCCGCCGGTGAGCCCTGAACACACGCCTCGCCCGACAACGAGCCTTCGAACGGCACCACCAGGCCCAACCGCTCGGCTTCGTCCCCACCCAGTGCGAGCTCCACCCGCACTGCCTCGGTGCCGGCGACGGGGACGGACACGTCGGCCAGCTCCGACCCGGTGATCTCCCGCGCGCGCTGGGCGATCAGCTCCAGCACCTGGGAGCGGGCACTGCCGGACAGCAGCCCGCGGGTGATCTCGGCGTTCGCGGCCAGCCAGCGGTGCTGGCGCTGCGACTCCTCGTACAGGCGGGCGTTGTCGATCGCCACCCCGGCCGCCACCGCAAGCGTCGAGATCACCGACTCGTCGTCGGCGTCGAATTCCTCCCCGCCCCGCTTGTCCGTGAGGTAGAGGTTGCCGAACACCTCGGCGCGCACCCGCACCGGCACACCGAGGAACGTGCGCATCGGCGGATGGTTCGCCGGGAACCCGTAGGACGCCCCGTGACCGGACAGATCCGCGAGCCGCAGTGCCTCGGGGTGGTGGATCAACTCTCCGAGGATGCCCCGGCCCGTCGGGTAGGGGCCGATCTTCGCGATCTCCTCCTCGGACAGACCGACAGTGAGGAACTCCGACAGCGTCTCCCCGTCCGGGCCGATCACTCCGAGCGCCGCGTACCGGGCGTCCACCAACAGCGCGGCCGCCTCGACGATGCGCCGCAGCACCTGGGTCAGGTCCAGCTCCCGGCCCACCGACAGCACCGCCTCCAGCAGGCTGTGCACCCGGTCCCGGGTCCCCCGAGCGGCGTCGATGCGCGCCTGGAGCTCCTCCAGCAGCTCGTCCAGCCGCAGCTGCGGAATCCGCGACCGCATCTCGTCCCCGCCCAAGGGAGACCTCCTCGTCTGTTCTGCCGACCGGTCGATTCTCGCAGAGCCGTGCCCGGGCCGAACAGGACCGGACCAGCAGCGCGGATCGCCATCGGGGGCCGACCGTGGCCGCCGGCCGGTGGCCTCCCGGTCACCCATCGTCTCCGAACGGCGGTCCTCCCCCGCGGTGGTGACGTGTGACCGGGCGCCTCAGCCGGCGAGTTGCGCACCACGCTCGGAAGCCAGGGCCGGGAGCGGCAGCCAACTGACGGGGACGTCGCGCATGACCAGAGCGCAGTCCAGGGTCGCACTCCCCGGCGGGAAGCGGTCCGGGTCGTCGAAGAACAAGGGGCGCCCCGGGGCGCAGCACGAAAGGGGCCGGCGTCTCAGCGGGCACGTGCGGCCGACCACGTCGACTCGACCCGCCAACCCGACTGCTCACCCGCCGCCTGAAGCGCTCGCGTCACATGGCACACGCCGCGGATCCGCACGAGGTGGAGCAGAACCCGGCGCGGCGTCAGACGCCCCGGCTCCGGTACGGCGAGGCGGGCCGACCGGGGGTGGCGGTTGCGGGACCGGCAACATGGGCCGGGACGGCGGGAACAGCGGGGACGGCCGGGCTCGCGGAGGTGGTCGGGCGGGCGGTGGCGGCCGGGCGCCGGAAGTCCTGGTCCGCCGTGGAGGTGACCGTCCGCCGGCCCGGGGCCGCCCCCGTGGTCGGCGCCCCCGCCGTCGTGGTCCGGCGCGCGGGCGACGCCGCCGGGACGGCCCCGGGCGCGCCGCGGTCCGGCTCTACCCGCTCGATCCGCAGTGCCAGGTTGCGGTCCCGGCGGTCCCCCGCCCGGTCCCGGTTGCGGCTGTGCACCAGCTGGGTCAGCACGCCCCGGATCTCCTGCCAACGCCCCTGCACGGCACGGATGTTGGGGCACCACTCGGCCCCGAACCGGTGCTCCAGCGCCAGCTGCCAGCTCTCCGCCTCCACCAGGTGGACCGCGCCGACCGTCGCCGGGATCTCCACCGGCGCGGCTCCCCGGACGATCACCACCGCGCGCTGCGGCCAATCCCCTTCCACCGCCGTCACCGTGATCCGGCTCGGCCCCTGGTACCAGGCCATCGCTGCTGTCCTCCCGCGTCCGTCCTCGCCGGCTGTCACCCGGCCTCAACCGGTACCACGGACGGCGGCCCCGACAGGGTTCGAGCCGAGCCGAACCGGGCGGCCCCGCGATCCGACGGCGCGTCGCGCGGGGGACGGTTGTCCTCCCAGGCGAGCCGGGGCAGGCCGTCGGCGGTGTGGGCGGCGGAGACCTGCCGGCACAGGTCGGCCCACCCGCGGGCGCCGTCCCGGGCGAGGAA